>NZ_JBAUZA010000368.1:0-13420 GCF_049585075.1 Mycobacterium sp. | reverse complement strand
GTCATAGCTCGGCGTGGCGATCGGCAGCCTTGTCAGCGTTGCGTTGTTCAGGTTCATCGCGCTAGCCACGATTGTCCAACTCCTCCCCGGACCACAGCTCGGGGGCTACAGCACGGTAACGATGCCTACGTTAGCCGGGAACCTGCACCTGCCCGGTCGATAGCATCAGGACATCAGCCAGAGCGTGCCATGAGTCGGTGATGGCGACTGCGCCGGCATCAATCAATTCCGCACGGCGGCATGGGCGTTCGTCGGCGGGCACGAACATCAGATTGCCGACGGTGAGGTAGCCGGCCGCGACCGCAGAGGTAACGCCGGCCACGGAATCTTCAATGGCCAGACCTTGGTCGGCGTCGACGTCCAATACCTGGCCGCTGTGCAAATACACCGCGGGGTCGGGTTTGCTCGTCGGCACTGGAAGGGAATCTTCGGCGCTGAAACGCACAGCCGCCGGGATGAGCGAATCAAGCCCGGTGGCGGTGAAACAGGACTCCAACCGCTTGGTGGCACTGGAGCTGACCGCCGCCAACGCATAACGCGACGCGAGGGCTTGCAGCGGTTCGAGCACCCGCGAATCTGGTTTCAGGGTGACGGCCAGATGCGCGGTGACCGTTTCGCGTTCATCGCGCACCCACCGTTCGAGTTCGTCGGCGCACAACGCCCGACCGGCTGCGATGTCGCTGTCTGACGCGACAATCGCCGCGGGACGGCTATCTGCCAGCGTCTGCTCCATCGGCACGTCGCACAGCACAGCCAGGTCCATGGCGGTGTTGCGAAAGTTCTTCCCGACGGCCTGCTTGCGCAGTTCCTCGGCGGTCAGCGGAGCGGTCACGCCGAACCTGGCCAGGAACCGATTGGTCACCTCGACGGACGCGGCGAAAGCCGGTCTCTCCGAAGGGAAGAGGTTGTCGTCGGCGTCGCAAAGCAAGGTGGTGATTGGTGCGGAGTCGAAGGGGCGCACAGTGCTTATTCCTCGGCCTATGCCTTTGTTCACGACACCAGCTCCTGCACATCGTCCCGCAACGCTCGACGCAGCGTGGGTATCACCCCGCGCTGATCGATGTTGTCAACCATGCCGCTCAGCCGCTCCGCGAAGTGGGGAACCAGCCGTAGTTCGGTGAAGATTTCATGCCGCAGCAACGGATCCGGATTGTTGCCTGCCATGGTCGCCAACTTAGTCAGCAGCGCTGCCTGCGGATCGTCGATCCGGAATTTGCGGCCCCTGAGGTCGTAGCCGCGCAGATAGCGGGCCCACCCGGCGATGGCCAACATCAGCAGCGTGTGTGGTCTATCCTGCGCGATCGCCTCCTGCAGGGACGGCAGTAGGAACGAGGCAATCTTTGTCGATCCTCGCCGGGCCAACCGCGGCAACTGGTCGCTCATCCTCGGATTGCTCAGCCGAGCGAGCAACGTTTGGCGATAGCTTGGCGTGTTCATCCCGGGCACCGCCGGTAGCAGTGGCTGAATCTCATCGCGCATGAGTTGCTCGACGTAGTCGAAGATGACGCGGTCCCTCATCGCTTCGTCGGTGCGCTGGTAGCCGGCGAGCATGGCCAAACAGGCGAGCGCGATATGGCTTCCGTTGAGCAGGCGGGTCTTGACCAGCTTGTGGTTGCTGACATCCGACACGAACTGGGCACCGACCTCGTCGAGCGGTGGACGGCCGTTGCTAAACGTGTCCTCGATGACCCATTGGCAAAACGGTTCTGTCACCACCGGCAACCTGTCGGTGACACCGAAGGTGTCCTCGACGAATTGACGCTCCGAGTTCGAGGTTTGCGGGGTGATGCGGTCGACCATTGTGGAGGGGAATGCGACATGTCTGTCGATCCAGCGAGCCAGCCCGGGGTCTTTCAGTGCGGCGAACGACACCAGCGCGGTCCGCGCTGCTTGGGTGTTGTCGGCAACGTTGTCGCAGCAGAGCACGGTGAACGGGGCAATGCCGGCGCGGCGACGCCGGTCGAGCGCCTCGGCCAGGTATGCCCACGCGGTGGCATAGCAATTCGACGCGGACAGATCGGCACGCACGTCGGGATTGGCGACGTCGAACTCCCCGGTAACCGGATCCAGGAAGTACCCGTTGCCGGTAATGGTCAGGCTGACAACGCGGGTTTGGCGATCAGCCAGAGCCGCGCGGACCGCAGCACAGTCGTGCGGCGCGAAGTGCACGGAGCCGATCGAGCCGACCACGCGGGCGGTTTGGCGGTCATGGCCGCGTTGCACAACGGTGTAAAGCCCGTCTTGCGCCGACAACAATTCTTTGACGTCGCGGGAGTGCAGGCTGACGCCGGTGACACCCCACTGGTTCGAAATGCCCAGGCCGGCAAGGTCATCGAAGTAGACGGCCTGATGGGCGCGGTGAAAATTGCCCGCCCCGATATGAACAACACCCCGCTGCAGGGCCGATCTGTCGTAGGTCGGCACGTCGATCCGTTGCGAATGTAATCGCAATGTGGCGTTGCTCAGCGGAACGCCGGTCGTGCGGCCATGGGTAGCGACTCTCGATAGGCAGTCGGTGCACATAGCTCGCCGAATCTACCCATGGTGAAGGTAGTTGGCTAAGCGAGTTGGGCACCGCTGCGTCCGGTATTGCCGTCGTACAGCCGTTTCACCGGCACCGTGAGTTTCGCCACACCAAGGCCCGCACGCGTAGGTTTACACCATGGCACCGCTGGTGAAATTGACCAACGCCGACAAGGTGCTTTATCCGGCAACGGGAACAACCAAGGCCGACATCTTCGCCTACTACACCAGCATCGCCGAGGTGATGGTGCCGCACATCGCCGGCCGCGCGGCTACTCGCAAGCGCTGGCCCAACGGCGTGGCGGAGCCGTCGTTCTTCGAAAAGCAGCTTGCCTCCTCGGCGCCCGACTGGCTCCCGCGCGCCAGCGTCACGCACCGGTCCGGGACGACCACCTATCCGATCATCGACAGCGACGACGGGCTGGCGTGGATCGCGCAGCAGGCCGCACTCGAGGTACATGTGCCGCAGTGGCGCTTCGAAGCCGAGTGGACGCGCAAAGGCGAACAACTCAAGCCCGGCCCGGCGACCCGTCTGGTGTTTGACCTCGACCCCGGCGAGGGTGTGACGATGGCCCAGCTCGCCCAAGTGGCCCGCGCTGTTCGGGACCTGATGACAGATATCGGGCTCGCAACGTTTCCGCTTACCAGCGGCAGCAAGGGGCTGCACCTGTATTGCCCGCTGGACAAGCCGGTGAGTAGCCGGGGCGCGGTGGTGTTGGCCAAACGTGTTGCGCAGCAACTGGAAAAGGCGATGCCCAAGCTGGTCACTTCGACGATGACCAAAAGTGTGCGAGCGGGCAAGGTGTTCCTGGATTGGAGCCAGAACAACGGGTCGAAGACCACCATTGCGCCGTATTCGCTTCGTGGGCGCGAGCATCCGACCGTCGCCGCGCCGCGCAGCTGGGAGGAGCTCGACGACAAGAAGCTTCGCCATCTGCGCTATGACGAAGTCCTGAAAAGGGTGCAGCGCGACGGAGACCTGCTGGCAGCACTGGACGCCGATGTGCGAACTCCGGACCGGCTGACCAAATACCGCGGCATGCGCGACGCGTCGAAAACACCCGAGCCGGTGCCTACCGCGAAACCGGCTGTCGGCCAAGGTAATACCTTCGTCATACAGGAGCACCACGCACGCCGGCTGCATTACGACTTTCGCCTCGAACGCGACGGAGTGCTGGTGTCGTGGGCGGTGCCGAAGAACCTGCCGGAAACCACCGCCGTCAATCACCTGGCGGTTCACACCGAGGATCATCCGTTGGAGTACGGCGGCTTCGAAGGCACCATTCCGAAGGGGGAGTATGGCGCAGGCAAGGTGGTCATCTGGGATTCCGGCACGTACGAGGCGGAGAAGTTCAATGACTCCGCCGAAAAAGGAGAGGTGATCGTCACGCTGCACGGTCAGCGGATCTCCGGGCGTTACGCGCTGATTCAAACCAATGGCGACCAGTGGCTCGCACACCGGATGAAGGACCAGAAGGTTTTTCAATTCGACGAGCTGGCCCCAATGCTTGCCACCGAGGGTTCGGTGGCGAAATTGAAAGCATCGCAGTGGGCTTTCGAGGGCAAGTGGGACGGTTACCGACTCCTGGTCGACGCCGACCACGGCGAGGTGCGGCTGCGGTCACGTAACGGACGCGAGGTCACCAAGGAATACCCGCAATTGCGTTCGCTGGCAGATGATCTCGGCGATCATCATGTCGTGCTCGACGGTGAGGTCGTCGCCCTCGATGCTTCCGGTGTGCCGCGATTCACCGAAATGCAGAATCGGGCGCGCTCCACCCGCATCGAATTCTGGGCGTTCGACCTGCTGTATTTGGATGGGCGGTCGTTGCTGCGGGCCCGCTACCGGGATCGGCGCCAGCTGCTGGAAACCCTCGCCGAGGCAGGCGGTCTGATCGTGCCCGAGCTGCTACCTGGCGACGGCGCCGAGGCGCTGGACTACTCACGCAAGCACGAGTGGGAGGGCGTGATCGCCAAGAAGCGCGACTCCACCTACCAGCCGGGTCGGCGCTCGGCGTCGTGGCTCAAGGATAAGTATTGGAGCACCCAGGAAGTCGTCATCGGCGGCTGGCGGGCCGGCGAGGGCGGGCGCACCAGCGGCATCGGGTCGTTGCTGATGGGGATTCCGGCCGCGGGTGGGCTGCATTTCGCCGGGCGGGTCGGCACCGGGTTCACCGAACGCGACCTGGCCAACCTGAAGAAAACGCTGGCGCCGTTGCACTCCGACGAATCTCCTTTCGACGCGCCGCTTCCCACGAAAGATGCCAAGGGCGTGACGTTTGTGAGGCCGACACTGGTCGGGGAAGTCAGATACAGCGAATGGACATCTGACGGTCGGCTGCGCCAGCCCAGCTGGCGTGGGCTGCGGCCCGACAAGGAACCGAGTGAGGTGGTGCGGGAATGAAATGGGTGACGTTTCGAGACGGCGACGGCGAGCGGGTTGGGGTGCTGTCCGATGATGCGATCTACCCGGTGGCGCCCGGCGTGAGCTTGCTCGAACTGATCGGGCACGGCGCCGCCGGTCTCCAGGAGGCAGGGGAGGACGCGCTGCGTTCGGCGCCCGCCGTGCCGCTCGACCAGGTGACGCTCGCGGCGCCGATCCCGCAGCCGCCGTCGATCCGGGATAGTCTGTGTTTTCTCGACCACATGCGCAACTGTCAGGCCGCGATGGGCGGCGGCCGAGTGCTCAAGGACACCTGGTATCGGATACCCGCGTTCTACTTCGCCTGCCCGTCGACCATTCTCGGCCCGTATGACGACGCGCCGATGGCGCCCGGAAGTGCTTGGCAGGACTTCGAATTGGAGATCGCCGCGGTCATCGGAACCGCAGGGAATGACTTGTCGGTCGCCGAGGCCGAACAGGCAATCGTGGGCTACATGATCTTCAACGACTGGTCGGCCCGTGACTTGCAACAGCTGGAAGGCCAACTGGCGATCGGGCAGGCAAAAGGCAAGGACCGCGGCGTCACCCTGGGCCCCTACCTGGTCACGCCCGACGAACTGGAACCGTACCGCCGCGACGGCAGGCTGGCCCTCGAGGTGACCGCACTGGTCAACGACGCGGTGATCGGGTCCGGGTCGACCGCGGCGATGGATTGGAGCTTCGCGGAGGTGATCTCCTACGCCTCACGCGGCGTGATGCTGAGGCCGGGCGATGTTTTCGGATCCGGCACCGTACCGACCTGCACACTGGTCGAGCACCTCGACCCGACCGCGCCGGAGTCCTTCCGCGGTTGGCTGCACGACGGCGACGTCGTCACGCTCAAAGTGCAGGGGCTGGGCGAAACCCACCAAACCGTCCGCAAAACCCCTGCACCGCAACCATTACCGGCGCGGTCCAACCCCGATGCCGTTCCCGTCGCGCAGCGGGTCAACCCGGCGCCGGCGAAAATCCCGTACACCCGCGGGTTACACCAAGTCGGCAACCGGGTGTGGGCGTGGATGCTGCCGGACGGCGGATACGGCTGGAGCAACGCCGGACTGGTCGCCGGCGACGGCGCGTCGTTACTGGTCGACACCTTGTTCGACCTGGGGTTGACCCGCGAAATGCTCACCGCGATGGCGCCGGTCACCGACCGCGCGCCGATCACCGACGCGCTGATCACCCACTCCAACGGTGACCACACCCACGGCAACCAACTGTTGGATTCCTCGGTGCGGGTGATCGCCGCCAAGGGCACCGCGGAAGAAATCGCGCACGGCATGGCGCCCGAGATGCTGGTGATGACCCAGACCGCCGACCTGGGTCCGGTCGCGACCCGATATCTACGAGACCGGTTCGGCCCCTTTAACTTCAGCGGTATCACGCTGCGTAATGCCGACCAAACCTTCGATGACCATCTCAGCATCGAGGTTGGCGGCCGTGAGGTGCGCCTGCTCAATCTCGGCCCGGCGCATACCGCGGCGGACTCGGTTGTGCACGTGCCGGACGCCGGGGTGCTGTTCGCCGGGGATCTGCTGTTCATCGGCTGCACGCCGATCGTGTGGGCCGGTCCGATCGCTAACTGGGTCGCGGCCTGCGACGCGATGATCGCGTTGGACGCGGCGACGGTCGTGCCCGGCCACGGCCCGGTCACCGATGCGGACGGTATCCGCGCGGTGCGCGGCTATCTGGTCCACGTCGCGGAGCAAGCCGAAGCCGCCTATCGCAAGGGCCTTTCGTTCGTCGAGGCAGCCGATCGCATCGACCTGGGCGAGTATGCGCGCTGGCTGGACGCGGAACGCGTCGTGGTCAACGTGTACCAGCGTTACCGCGAACTCGATCCGGGCACACCGCAATTGCCGGCGATGGGCTTGCTGGCGATGCAGGCCGAGTGGTTCGCCAAGCACTCATGAGACGCCGAACGACATGGCCACATCGCGCATTTAGTGCACAAGTTTGCGCCGACCGCAGCGTAAACAAGCAGGTCATCGCCTTACGGTCCTCCCAGATCGCCAATCGTGAGCCAAGTCAGGTCGCGTCTGCATAGCTGTCACATCAGCCCCAAGGGTCACTGGGTTAGGAGGGTGATCGTCTTTCGATTTTGAGGGCACATGGGATATCACCACGTCGAAATGCGGTGCGGTGATATCACCGGCGTATCGAATTGCAGCATCGGGTAGTGCCTAGGTGCTGGTGCGGAAGTTACCTGTGTGACGCGACTTGTCTCAAATTGGCGCCTGGCTGCGGTGCAGTCGATCTCGCTATCTGGATAGCGTTGAGCGACACCATGTTTCGTTAGGCCGAATGGTTCGGCAAGCATTCATGAGGCGCCGAACGACAATTTTGCCTACGTTTGCTGTATGACCGCTGTGGAATTGGTAACGCTCGAGGACAACCCGGGAAGCAAGATCGCTTGCGTCACGTTGAACCGGCCCGAGCGCTTAAACGCCATCGACGGATCGCTGATCGACGCCATGGACGACGTGCTGGATGTGCTCGGCGGCGGCGAGTTCCGCGCCGCGATTCTGACCGGCGCGGGGCGCGGGTTCTGCGCCGGCGCTGACCTGAGCGGTACCGGTGAGGCCTGGACGAAAACAACGCCGCAAACCCCGGCGTTCAAGGTCAACTATGACGCCCAGGTTCGGCTGGCCGATCTCTACACCCGGCTTTATGAACTACCGATACCGGTGATTGCCGCGGTCAACGGCGTCGCCGTCGGCGGCGGGCTGGCGTTCGCGCTGCACTGCGACATCCGGATCGCCTCGGAGGAAGCGCGATTCGGCTCGGTCTTCATCAAGGCGGGGTTCTCGTCGATGGACATGGGCACCAGCTACCTGCTGCCGAAGATCGTCGGCGCCGGGGTGGCTCGGGAGCTGATGCTGACCGGTCGGATCATCGACGCCGACGAGGCGTACCGGATCGGGTTGGTGCACGAGGTGGTGGCACCGGACGAGCTGATGACGGCAGCGCTGAACATGGCCCGCTCGATCGTGGCGAACAACGCCTACGGGGTATGGCAGACCAAGATCGGCCTCAACACCGCGTTAGATGCGCCAAGTCTGCGGCATGCCAAAGAGATTGAGAATCGCACCCAGATCCTGAGCGGGTTCACCAACAACCCAATCGAGGCCGCCAAGGCGCATCAGGAGAAGCGGGCGGCAGTGTGGGATCCCCTGTAGCCGTTAGGCTTTGGCGATTACTTTCTCGGCGAAGCGCTCCAGGTTGCGGATCTTGGTGTCGAGCGGCTCGGTGTCGGGCCCGATGATGTAGGGGACGCGAAAGCCCACGATGACGTCGGTGACGCCTTTATCCTCAAGGCGTTTGACGCCGTCGAGGGTGAAACCGTCGGCCGAGATCACGTGAATTTCGAACGGGCCGTCCTTGCCTTCCTTCTCGCGAAGCTGCTTGACCCGTCCGATCAGCCGGTCGAGTTCTTGTGGGTCGCCACCACCGTGCATCCAGCCGTCTGCGCGGGCCGCGCGCCGCAGCGCGGCGTCGGCGTGTCCGCCGATCAGGATCGGGATCGGTTGGGTCGGAGCGGGGGTCATCTTCGTCTTGGGTATGTCGTAGAACTCGCCGTGAAACTCGAAATAATCGCCGGTGGTCAGCCCGCGGATGATTTCGATACATTCGTCAATTCGTTTGCCGCGCTTGGCAAACGGCACACCCATCAACTCGTAGTCCTCGGGCCACGGGCTGGTGCCCACGCCCAGGCCCACCCGGTTGCCGATCAGCGCGGCCAGCGATCCGGCCTGCTTGGCCACCAGCGCCGGCGGGCGGATGGGGAGCTTGAGCACGAAGAAGTTGAACCGCAGCGTCGTCGTCACCGCCCCCAGGGCAGCGGTCAGCACGAACGTCTCGATGAACGCCTTGCCGTCCAGAAATTCGCGGTTGCCGTCGGGGGTGTACGGATACTTGGAGTCCGACTCGAACGGATACGCGACGCTGTCGGCGATCGTCATGCTGGCGTACCCGGCGGCCTCGGCGGCCTTTGCCAGCGGAATATAGAACGTCGGGTCGGTCATCGCCTCCGCGTAGCTGAACCGCACGTCGTCTCCTGTCGTCAGGGCCATCCGTTGTGAGCAAATACTAGAACGCGTTTCAGGTGGAGCCTGAGTACCGTTTGCCACCGTCCCAAACCATGAATAGCCCTTGGTCCAAGTGGCCCGTCACCTCGTCGAGTCAGAGCGCCCTGGGTGATCGCCGACACGGAGCAACTTCGAGAATTCGGTTAAAGCCGGTTTTCCGGGCCGATGACCGCCCAAACCGTCTTCCCCGACGGTGTCGGTGTGCTGCCCCAGGCCCGGCACACCGACGCGACGATCGCCAGACCAGAAACGCGCTCGCCCCCCCGGCACGGATCCTCATGGCGGGCCGCCGGCCGTGAGCTGCTGTCCCGCACCGAGATGGTTACCGTCGCACGGTCGGCTTCCAGCATCAATACCGGCGCGCTGGCCGTGTGCTGCAGCGCGTTCTCGACGAACACGTTGCCAATGATCGTGGCTACCGGGATGAGCTCGACCTGGGACCACTCGGCCAGCCAGGCGGCCACCAATTCGCGGGACCTGCGGAGGCTGGCAAGTGACGCGGGCAGTTCAGCCCGAACCCGTCGCCGGGCAGGCCGACCGTCGGTGAGAGCACTCAATGCTGCTTCGACAGTCGCATAAACAGGCACATAGCGTGTCACACCTTTGCGTGCAATCGCGGCCCGGCGTCCCGCGTTCCCACACACCAGAATGATCGGAACATCCGGCCAGGTGTGCACATGCCAGCGCGCGCTGGTGAACACCGACAATGCGGAGGACGCCTTGACATCGAGTCCGTTGACGTCGACGAGGACCGCTCGCGGCTCATCTAGCGCGGCTGCTATGACGGCGTCCCGCAGCCGCAAGTAGGTGCTGCTGTCCAGGACACCCTCGACGGTGAGCAGATAGACAGTTCCCGCGGTTTCCGCGGCAACTACCAAATCGCCGGTCCCCCTAGGCACCGTGCTCCGTTACGCTCGCCACTGTTGCGGGGTTACCCACATGAATGCTGCGGCAATCGTGTTACCGGGCAGCCGGCCAGATTATCTGCGTCGGCTGGTCAGCTCGATGTCCTCCAGCGCGAACGGCGGCAAGCCCACGCCGGCGATCGTGTGCGTGCCCTGCGGTGTTTCCTCGATGATGCGCGCCGGCGCACTACGCTCGCCCACCGCCAAGGTCACTGTTCGGGCCCGGGCCATGTCCTCCGGCAATTTGTCGAAAATGGTTCCCTGCCAGTGATATTGGCCGTCGATCGGGTCGACATGGCCGATCAGCTGGACGCGCACGTGTGTGCAGGTGGCGGCGGCCGTCAGGGTTGCCTGCCCGTCATAGGTGTCGTCGTGCACACCTTCAGACGGCGAGGAAATTTCGAATGCGGATGCCACTATGCGTTGGTTGCGCCGATGCAGGTGGACGCGCTCGTTGAACACTTGTTGGCTGCTGCGGCGCACCTCAATGCGTCTGTGCCCCTTCAAAAGCTCTAGGCATTCGATGACGTCGTGCAACGTTGCTTCGAAGTTGGGCCCGTCCACCATGAAGTAATTCGGGAAGCCGTGAATCGCGATCCCGAGGTAGGGTTCGGTGCCGTCAATCCAACCTTGCTGGATGGTCTGGCCACGGGCGCCAACCAGCGTCTCAGGTGGCAGACCGGCGCGGACGGCGAACCCGGTGCCGTAGACGATGGCATCGGCGTCGTGGTGAACACCGTCGGCGGTGCGGATGCCCGCCGCAGTCACCTCGTTGACCGGTGACGTCACGAGTTCGGGCTGGCGACGCAGATAACGCCTGGCCCGCCGCGTTTGCCGGATGAACCGCCGCGGCGGAAGTGCAAAAACCTTGACCGCTGCGCCCGATCTGGTCAGTCGGCCGATCAATTGCCCGGCGCTGGCGTCTGCGCCGATCACCGCGATGCGCTGCCCGGCCGCGTCGAAATCAGCAGGCGGCGCCGCGGCATGAAACCAGACGCCGCGGAAGTCCCTGCGGCCGACCAGATCCGGAATCCACGGAACGAAGGGCGATGTACATGCGATCACTATCCGGCTGCGGCAGTGCTGCCCGTCGACGGTGGTCAGTGTCCAGGTGTCGGTGTGGTCGTCGAACACCGAACTGATCACCTCGCCGTCCAGCGTCGGGAAGCCGGCGAGGTCACCGCCGACGACAATGACGTCAGGGGTCATATGGACGTCACAAAAACTTGGTACGCGTCCAGGCGCGGCGCGCGAACCGTCCCATCAAGCCCACCTCGGTCAAAAACGCGGCCAGCGGAGCGAATCCCGCCACCTGGACCTCGTGGCGATGCGGGCTGTTGCGTGCGGCCCTCCGGGCCTGTCGGCCGTCCAGCCCCGCGCGCCGGTAGGGAATCGGGTTGGTGAACAGGTAGCGGAAGAACCAGCCGCCCAGCCCGTTGACGTTGCCGACGAACCAGCGCTCCGGCCGTCGCATCCGCGGTGCCCGCTTGCGCAGGCCGTCACGGGCGAACTGGATGTGGCGGGCCTCTTCGGTGACATGAATTCGCATCAGGCGCTGGATGATTGGCTGCAGCTCGGGGTCGTCCATCATCTGCCGCTGCAGCGAGTCGAATATCTCCTCGCCGATCAGCGCGGCCACCCAGAGCACCGACCCGCGGAAAAAGAACGGCAGCGCGTTGATGATGATCCGGTGGTAGAGCCGCGGGCAAACGGGCTTGGCGCCGACCCGCTCGATGGCCTTGCCGAACATCACCATGTGGCGGGTTTCGTCGCCCAGTTCGGTCAGCGCGTAGTGCGATGACCGGGTGGTCGGGTCTTGGTGCATGAGTCTGCGCAACAGCGCCTGGTTGAGGATGTTCTCGAACCAGATACCCGCCGACAGGGTGTTCACCAGCTCCTGTCGCGACAGCTCGATGCGCTGAGCGCGGGTCATCTGGTCCCAGATCGGCGTGCCGTACAGCGACACGGTTCGCGGTGGCAGGAAGAACTTGTCCGGGTCCAGCGGCGCGTCCCAGTCGATATCGACGACCGGGGCATAGGACTTCTTGACCGAGCCCTTGAGCAGGCGGTCGGAGAACTCTTCACGGCTGGTGCCGACTGGCTTCACGGGAGTAGTCATCGGCGGGGCTCCTCTTCATCGCTGAAGGTGTCGATACCGATGGTACCGGGTACCGATGGTTTCGACTAGTTCCCATTCCGTGCGACGCGCGCCGTGGCAGGATCTGAAGCCATGGGACCGTTTCTCATCCGCGCCGCGTTGACGGGATTTGCCCTGTGGCTGGTCACCCTCTTCGTTCACGGGCTCAGCTTTGTCGGCGGCGACACCAGGTTGGAGCGGGTCGGGATCATCTTCGTCGTCGCGGTGATCTTTGGTCTGGTCAACGCGTTCATCAAGCCGATCGTGCAGATCCTGTCGATCCCGCTCTACATCCTCACGCTGGGCCTGTTCCATGTCGTGATCAACGGGCTGATGCTGTGGATTACGGCGTGGATCACCGCTCACACCACCCATTGGGGCCTGGCGATCGACCACTTCTGGTGGACCGCGATTTGGGCCGCGATCGTTTTGTCGATCGTCAGCTGGGTGCTGTCGCTGGTGGTCCGTGACGTGCAGCGCAGCTCTCGGCGCTGATCGGCACACTGGATGCATGCCTGAACTGCCCGAAGTCGAAGCATTGGCCGACCACCTGCGTCGCCATGCCGTCGGCAGCACTATCGGGCGCGTCGACGTCGTCGCGTTCTCGGTGCTCAAGACCTTCGACCCGCCGATCAACGCGCTGCACGGGTTGACCGTCATCGGCGCTGACCGGTGGGGCAAATACCTCGGTCTGCGGGCGGGCGAACTGATCATGATCACCCATTTGTCCCGGGCCGGCTGGCTGCGATGGTCGGACAAGCTGGCCGCCGCGCCGCTGCGGCCCGGCAAGGGTCCAATCGCGCTGCGTGTCCACTTGGGCGCTCCTGGCGAGGCGCCAGGGTTCGACCTTACTGAGGCGGGCACCCAGAAGCGGTTGGCCGTGTGGCTAGTGGACGACCCGACGCAGGTGCCTGGTATCGCCACGCTCGGGCCGGATGCACTGCAGATCACGGTCGACGAGTTGGCTGGTCTGCTGGCCGGAAACACTGGCCGGACCAAGTCCGTCATTACCGACCAGAAAGTGATCGCCGGTATCGGCAACGCCTACAGCGACGAGATCCTGCACGTCGCGAAGATCTCGCCGTTCGCCACGGCGGGAAAGCTCTCTGATGGGCAGCTAGCTGCGCTGCACGACGCAATGCTGTCGGTGCTGACCGACGCCGTGACTCGCTCGGTCGGCCAACAGGCCGCCACGTTGAAGGGCGAGAAGCGCTCCGGCTTACGGGTACATGCCCGGACCGGTTTGCCATGCCCGGTGTGCGGCGACACGGTGCGCGAAGTGTCGTTCGCCGACAAGTCCTTCCAGTACTGCCCGACCTGCCAGACCGGCGGCAAAGTGCTGGCC
>NZ_JBAUZA010000367.1:0-5484 GCF_049585075.1 Mycobacterium sp. | reverse complement strand
ATCCTGCAGGGTGGCAATGGCCGGCTCCAGCGCTTCCATCCCGGGTGCCAGCCGGCTCAGGGTGTCGGCGACCGCGGCGAGCTGCTCGAGCGGCCCGTTGCGGGCCGTCAGCTTGTCGATCAGCCCGCCCTCGGCCAGCAGCCGGTCCGCCAGCCCGTCCTCGGCGAGAACCCGGTCGATCAGCCCCTCGTCGGCGGTCAGCTGATCCACCAAGCCGCCGGGCTTCAACGCCCGCTCCAGCCCACCACCCTCGGCGGTCAGCCGGTCAAGCAAGCCGCCCGGTGCCGTGAGCATGTCGACCACCCCATCCGGACGCAGCAACCGATCGATCGGCCCGTCGGTAGCCAGGGCGCGACCCAGCGGCGCATTGTCGTCCAACAACCGGGCCAGCCGGTTGGCGCGGGTAATCGCGTCGTCGATGCCCAGCATGTGCACGACCGCATTGGACCCGACCGACGGGCCCTCCTCGCCCAAGGTTCGATGCGCTAGGCCAAGCGCCGACGTCGCAACGCCTAGCCCCGCGTCGGCGGCCGCGAGGCCGATGCGCACGGGTGCGGTGGCGATGGCGGCCAGGCTTTTGCCGAGGTTCATTCTCCGAGTGTATTCGCGCCGGTGGCAGCGGCCGGAAGCTGTCGCAAAACTAACTGACAGCAAGTCCACAGCATATGTCGAGGCTGTACAGAGCTAAGTGCGAGCAAATAGACAGATGGCTACCGCAATCGCAGAAGAAACAACTCCCGAAGCGCGGGTGCTCGTCGTCGACGACGAAGACAACATCGTCGAACTTCTGTCGGTCAGCCTCAAGTTCCAGGGCTTCGAGGTGCACACCGCGACGAACGGCCCCGCGGCGTTGGATTTGGCCCGCGACGTCAAGCCGGATGCGGTGATCCTCGACGTGATGATGCCCGGTATGGACGGCTTCGGGGTGCTGCGTCGGCTCCGCGCCGACGGCATCGACGCCCCCGCGCTGTTCCTCACCGCGCGCGACTCGCTGCAGGACAAGGTCGCGGGGCTGACGCTCGGCGGCGACGACTACGTCACCAAACCGTTCAGCCTGGAAGAGGTCGTCGCTCGGTTGCGAGTCATCTTGCGGCGCACCGGCAAAGGCGTCACTCAGCGGCGCAATGCCCGGCTGACATTCTCTGACATCGAACTCGACGAGGACACCCACGAAGTGTGGAAGGCCGGCGAGCCGGTGTCGTTGTCGCCCACCGAGTTCACCCTGCTGCGCTACTTCGTGATCAATGCCGGCACCGTGCTGAGCAAGCCGAAAATCCTGGACCACGTCTGGCGCTACGACTTCGGTGGTGACGTCAACGTCGTCGAGTCCTATGTGTCGTATCTGCGGCGCAAAATCGACACCGGAGAGAAGCGGTTACTGCACACCCTGCGCGGCGTGGGCTACGTGCTGCGCGAGCCGCGGTAACCGTCGGCGCAGAATAAGGGGATGCCGAGAAAATTTCGGGTCGCCGTGCCGCTTCGCGTCGGCCTGATCGCCGCCCTCCTGCTGCTGGCCGCGTGCGGGTTGACGGCGTCCGGCATTGCGGTCACCTCGATCCTGCGACACAGCTTGATCCAGCGCGTCGACCAGACGCTGGAGGAGGCGTCTCGCGGTTGGGCGCAGGCACCCCGGGGATCGCTTCCGGTGCGTCGGGGGCCGACGTTGGACCGTCCGCCGTCGAACTTCTACGTCCGCTACATCACTGTGGACGGCCACATGACGACGGTCGTGAACGACAGCAACGCAGAACCCGTCCTGCCCAGCAACAACGACGTCGGCCGCGACCCGATTACCGTTGGATCGGTCGACAAATCTGCCGTGCACTGGCGGGTGGTGTCGGTACGTGCACCGAGCGGTCGGCTGGTCACCGTCGCCTACGACCTTTCCGACATTCAGCAAACGGTCCGGTCGCTGGTTTTGTTGCAATTCGGCATTGGCGCCGCGGTATTGCTGGTCCTCGGGTTGGCCGGGTCATGGGTGGTTCACCGAAGTCTGCGACCGCTGACGGAGGTCGAGAAGACCGCGGCGGCGATCGCCGCCGGCCAGCTGGATCGCCGTGTCCCCGAACGTGATCCGCGTACCGAGGTTGGTCGACTTTCCCAGGCGCTCAACGGAATGCTCGCTCAGATCCAGCGGGCGTTTGCGTCGTCGGAGGCCTCGGCGGAGAAGGCGCGGACCTCAGAAGAGCGGATGCGGCGCTTCATCACCGACGCCAGCCATGAACTGCGCACCCCGCTGACGACCATGCGCGGCTTCGCCGAGTTGTACCGCCAGGGGGCTGCCCGCGACATGGAAATGGTGATGTCGCGAATCGAAAGCGAATCGCGGCGGATGGGCCTGATGGTCGATGATCTGCTGCTGTTGGCCCGGATTGACGCGCAGCGGCCGATCGAGCAGCACCGAGTGGACCTGCTGGCGCTGGCCAGCGATGCCGTGCACGACGCGCAGGCGGTCGCACCGAACCGCAAGATCACCATGGAAGTGCTCGACGGTCCCGGCATCCCTGAGGTGCTGGGCGACGAGCCTCGGCTGCGTCAGGTGCTTGGCAACCTGATGACCAACGCTTTGGAACACACGCCCGAATCCGCAGCCATCACCGTTCGGGTCGGCACCGACGCCGACGACGCGATCTTGGAGGTTGTCGACGAAGGCCCCGGCATGAGCCGGCAGGATGCGCTGCGCATCTTCGAACGGTTTTATCGCACCGACTCGTCGCGCGCACGGATCAGCGGCGGTAGCGGCCTGGGCCTGTCGATCGTCGATTCCCTGGTTACCGCGCATGGCGGCATCGTCACGGTGACCACGGCGCCGGGGCAGGGCTGCCGCTTCTACGTCAGCCTGCCGCGCATCGCTGACGTGCCTACCCGCGCCGACCGCTCGGCGCGCAGGGTCGGACAACCAAGCTGAACGGCAGGCCGGAGATAAAGTAATTCGGCGTCAAGCAACGATCGCACCTGTGCACGATCACAGCAGACAAGGGCCGATCCGATGACGACTCAGAGCGATGACTCCCCAGCCGCGCTTGCTGCGTTGTATGCAGCCGAACGATCCGAGGTGCAAAGCATTCTTGGGCATGCGCTCACCCTGGTAAACGTCTTAATTGGCTATTCTTCGGTGGTCCTCATTGCCTGGGCAACGAGGGTGGAAACAATACCGCACTATCTGATTCCGCTTATTCCTGTACCGGCTTTTATAGTGATTGCTTGGCACTCGCAATTGAACAGTCGAGTGTGGGCGCACAACCAGGTGATCATCGTTCTCGAGCAGAGGCTCTTGGATTTGATTCCGAGCATTAAGCATCCAACCCGGCTGTGGATCGGACATACCAGCGGCAGAATGGTGGTTGAGCTCCCAGTTCTGGTGAAAGAGCGCAGATTTGGTATGGCCGCCGCCAGCGTTATGACTTACGGAGGAGTGCTGGCCGTCGTGTTAGCTCTTACCATTTCGAGCATATCGGTGCCCATCGTGATAAACGAGGATTGGCAAGTGCTCGCAGGCGTGATGGGGGTTGTGTATGTAATCGCGCTGGCGCTGTTGTACACCTCGTATAAGTCTTCCTTCGACATCAGCGCCGACAACATGGATGAGTGGGCGAAATCTGCTCAGCAGAGCTTTCCCGCCCAATTCAAGTCCAGGCACGGTTAGTAGAACGGCGCTAACCCGCTGGGCGCAGCTCAGACCAGCTCGGCGAGGGCCGCCTTGATCTTGGCCTGGGCCTCGTCGAGAGATGCCGGAGACGGATTGTTATCGACATTGGCGAAGCCGAAATCGCTCAAGCTGCGCGTCGGGAAGACGTGGACGTGCAGGTGAGGAATCTCGAGCCCAGCGATGATCACCCCAGCGCGGTCGGCATCGAAGGCCCGGCACACCGCCTTGCCGATCAGCTGTGCCACCGACATCACCCGGCCGAACACGGCTGTGTCAATGTCCTGCCATTGGTCGATCTCTGCTCGCGGCACGACCAGAGTGTGTCCCTGCGTCATCGGCTGGATGGTCAAGAAGGCGACGACTTCGTCGTCCTCGTAGACGAACCGGCCTGGCAGTTCCCGGTTGATGATCTTGGTGAAGAGGGTAGGCATGCGACCCAGCTTATGAGCCCCGCTGCGCTTGTCAGGGTCGGCGGGGCATCTGACGCACTTCGCTGTCACGGAATAGCCGCGAGGACTATCGTCGATTATTAGCTGGTGCGAAAGCCGTCGGGTTGGCAGCGGTGCTGCGTAGTCAACCCGCGCTGACACGCGAGGGAGATGACATGTTGGCTGTCACAACGTTTCTCAGCAGTCCCGAGTCGGTGGGGGTTTGGAACGCGGTTCCTGAGCGATCCTCCATCCGGTTCGAAAACAAGACGATGTGGGGCGCGCTGAAAGTCCGCGGCGAATTCACCGAATTCAGCGGCGGCGGGCAAATCGAGGATGCTCGAACGGTATCGGGCCGAATCGAAGTTAAGGCCGCCTCGGTGCACACCGGACTGGGAAAGCGCGACGAGGACCTGCGTTCGCCGGCCTTCTTCGATGTGGAGAAGTACCCGAGCATCATCGTCGAGGTCGCCGGCGGTGAGGCCAGCAGTGGTGACACTGTTCGCCTGAACGCGACTCTGACGGCCAAGGGCATCACGGCGCCGCTGCCGTTGGAGGCTCACGTCGAGGTGCTCGGCGACGGTGAGGTGCAGCTGACGGCACACACGACGGTCGCGCGCAAGCAGTTCGCCGTGGAAGGAAACATGTTCGGCATGGTGGGCGCCAAGACAGCGCTGAAGGTCTGCCTGGTGTTCCGTCGCGAGGCCGGCTAGGCCCAAAGCAAGGGACTTACGCGGCTCCCCCGATCAACGCGGAAAGCTCGGCCACCGACCACGGTGGTGAGTCGCGGTGATCCCGGTACCCGATCAGCGCAGGCGTAGTTCGCGGGTATCGCCCAATGAAACCGCCTGTGGTAACAAAGATTTCGCCCGTCACGTGGTCTGCGAGGTCACTGACCAGATAGACATATGTGGGAGCGACGTAGTCCGGCGGTGCGACGTCCAGCGACCCCTGCATCGAGACGTCGTCGAGCAGTCCCCGTCGGTTCAGGTCGACGATGTGGTCTTCGTACTCCGGCCCGGTGGACAACCGCGTTCTGGCGCCCGGACACACCACGTTGGCCCGCACGCCGTGCTCTTTCAGTTCCGCGGCAATCGCTAACGTCAGGCTGTTGACCGCACCCTTGCCGGCCGGATATCCGGTGCCGCCGTAGTCACCGAGGAACGCGAACGAGCTGGTGTTGACGATGCTGCCGCCACCTTGCTCGACCATCTTCGGGGCGGCTGCGCGGCAGGTTGCGAATACCGTACCCAAATGCGACTCGAGCAGCTCGCCGAACTGGGCGGGGCTGATGTCGAGGATGGACGATCCCGGCGGTTCGGCGATACCGGCACAGTTGACCAGGATGTGGATGGCACCGAACTCGTCAATGCACTTGTCCACCAACGCTTCCGCGGTCGCCTGATC
>NZ_JBAUZA010000366.1:0-12024 GCF_049585075.1 Mycobacterium sp. | reverse complement strand
AGAAAGGACTTGATGCCGTGGTTGAGGCGCCTCCGCAAGGCCGTTTGCACAAGCGGATGGAACGGCTGCTATCCGTCATCGGCAGTCAGGAGTGGCTGGATCGGCCCAGTTACCGGCTCGAGCACCTGGTCGCCATCGCCTTCAACGCGCTGGGCAACAGCCGGGATCGCATCGCCAACGCCCTCAACGGGGTATGGCTCGGCCACCCAGTGCACCCGCCGCTGGCCTCGCTGACAAGCGGTGCGATCGGGACCACGGTCGGGTTGGACGCGCTCAGCATGCTGCCTCGCCGACCGAAGCAGGAACTCGCCGACGCGTCACGGTTCGCTACCCGCGCGCTGGGGCTGGGGATTTTGGCGAACTTGGGTTCGGCGGTCACCGGCGTCGCGGATTGGCAACACACCCACGAGGAAGACCGCCGCATCGGATTGGTGCACGGCGTGCTGAACGGGTTGGCGACCGGCCTCTACATCATGTCGTGGCTGGATCGCCGCCGCGGCCGCCACGCTCGGGGGATTGTCACCACCGCGCTCGGTTACGGCATCACCGTCAGCGCGAGTTACATGGGCGGTGCCTTGGTGTTCGCCTCCGGTATCGGCATTGACCAATCCGGCGAGCGGCTGCGTGCAGCGGACTGGACGCCGGTGCTGCCGGTGGAGTCGCTGAAGAACGGCAAGCCGCAGCGCGTCGAGGTCGACGGGGTGGGGCTGGTGGTGTGCCGAACCGGCAACAACGGAGAGGTCGCGGCGTTCGGCGAGTTCTGCCCGCACCTGGCCGCTCCGATGAGTGACGGCTGGGTCGATCGTGGCCGGCTGGTGTGCCCATGGCACGGGTCGCGATTCGACGTCTGCTCAGGAGCGGTAGTGCGCGGCCCGTCAGCGGCGCCGTTGCCGCGCTATCAAACGCGGATCAACGACGGGATGATCGAGTTGCGTGGAGACGGTCAGCATTCGCTTCCGGCAGGAAAAGGAGTCGCTAAGTGAACGCCTACACCGTGTTGCAGGACCACCACAAGGTGCTCAAGGGACTGGTTAAGAAAATCTCCGACACGCCTGCGGTTGCCCCCGAACGCCAGGCGCATCTCGACGATCTGCTCGTTGAACTCGACATCCATTTCCGCATCGAGGACGACATCTACTACCCGGCTCTGGCGGCGGCCAGCGAGTTGATTGCCGTCGCGCACGCCGAGCACCGCCAGGTCATCGATCAGCTCTCGGTGCTGCTGCGCACTTCGCCGGCGGCGCCGACCTACGACGACGAATGGCATTCGTTCGCAACCGTCTTGGAGGCGCACGCCGACGAGGAGGAGCGCGACATGATCCCAGTGCCTCCGTCGGTGAAAATCACCGATTCGGAACTCGTCGAGCTGGGCGACAAAATGGCTTCCCGCATTGAGCAGCTGCGAGAGTCGACTGTTCATAAGCTGCGGGTCAAGGGCAGAAAGTCGATGCTGCGGGCTCTGTAGCCCGAAACCCGTTCAGCGGCCGCCGATTCCGGCCATCATCAGCGGTGTCTGCACCCGTCTGTCCTCGGCGAATCCGGCGGCCGCCGCGTCGGCATCTTCAGGCGAGAGCAGGCCGGCACCGACCACGGCGTCCCGCACGCTCTCAAAGGACAGCCTGAAGAAGTCCGACCCGGGGGACTGCGAGTCGATGATCAGGGCGCGGCCCTCGCCGTGAACGTCGGTCAGCCCGGCGGCGGCCATGTCGGCGACAACGCGGCGGCCATAGCGCGGCTCGAATCCGGCCTGCTGCATGAACGTGATGATGGCCTCGGCCACCCGGTTCAGCCGCGGATCGTCGTCCTCGAACCCGAAACCGGTCCAGTCGTAGTCTTCGATGACCATCCACCCGCCGGGGCGCAGCGCGGCCGCCAGGCGGTCGAGGATTCGTCGGCGCTCGGTCAGGTGCTCGAGCACCAACCGGGCGTGGACCAAGTCGAACTCGGCCTGCGGTAGCTCGTCGGTTCGGATGTCTACCTGCCGGATCTCAACCGCCTCGCCGGCGAGCGGCTCGACGAAACGCGTATCGATATCGATCGCGAGCACCGTGGCGCCGCGACCGGCCATCCACTCGACCAGCGAGCCGCCGCCTGCACCAACCTCCAGGCACCGCCAGCCCGCGCCGATGCCCAGGCCGTCGAGCAGCCGTTGGCTTCCCGGATCCCAGAGGCTCTCGATGCCCGCCAGGCGCGCGCGCTCCTGCGAGAACCCCTGGTCATAGATGTAGTCACGAGGCATGGCATCCCAGTATGGCGCATAAGCAACCGAAATCCCGCGAAGTGGTTGAGGGTAACCGATTTTCGCATTAGCGTCTGCTGTAATGAAGGCTGCAGCAAGGCCGGCCCACACTGAGTCGCAACGCGCGATCAGTGCGGAGATGGCCCGCATCGCCGCCGACTACCAGGGCAGCGATGAGCCGCAGCCACTGCTGGACTATCCGCCGTATCGCAGCAGCAGGCTGCGCCATCCGAAGTCTGCATTCGTCCGCGTCGACCCGGACGAGGTCGAATGCTGGGCGCCGTGCTTCGGGCGCCGGGATGTCGACCCCCTCGACGCCGACCTCACCGCCGGTCACCCCGGGCAGCCCATCGGGGAGCGCATCATCGTGACCGGGCGGCTGCTCGACGCGACGAGCAAGCCGGTGGCAGGTCAACTCATCGAGATCTGGCAAGCCAACGCTGCCGGGCGGTACAACCACCAACTCGACCAGCACCCGGCACCGATTGATCCCAACTTCGTCGGCGTGGGCCGCTGCCTGACCGGGCCGGACGGAACGTACCGTTTCCTTACCATCAAGCCCGGTCCCTACCCATGGCGGAATCACCAAAATGCTTGGCGGCCAGCGCACATCCACTTCTCGGTATTCGGAACTGACTTCACCCAGCGGCTCGTCACCCAGATGTATTTTCCCGGCGATCCACTGTTTGATCTGGACCCGATCTACCAGTCCGTCGTGGATCCCGTTGCCCGCCAACGGTTGGTCGCAGCCTATGACCATGATCTGACTGAGCCCGAGTATGCGACCGGTTACCGGTGGGACATCGTCGTCGCAGGCAGGCAGCGAACCTGGACCGAGCAAAACGGTGACCATGGCTGAATTAGCTTGCACCCCAGGACAAACCGTCGGGCCGTTTTTCCACTGTGCCTTGCCGTACGGCGGCGACAACCAGCTGGTCGCCGATGCGCAATCCGGTGCCATCCGGCTACACGGGACGGTTTACGACGGCGCCGGTGATGCCGTGCCCGACGCGCTGATCGAGTTGTGGCAGCGCGGAGCAGACGGCCGAATCGTCCGACAAGACGGCTCACTGCGGCGCGGGGGCCAGTCGTTTACCGGTTGGGGCCGATGCGCGACCGACGCCGCCGGCCACTACAGCTTTACGACGTTGACACCCGGAGGGGCCGCGTTCTTCGCGATCACCGTCTTTGCGCGTGGGCTGCTGAACCGAGTTTTCACCCGTGCGTACCTGCCGGATGCCGACCTGGACGCCGATCGGCTGTTGACTGCTCTGGACGCGGACCGGCGACGAACCCTGATCTGTGCGGCCGAAAAGGACGGATACCGCTTCGATATTCACCTTCAGGGCCGCAGCGAGACAGTGTTTCTGGCCTATCGCGGTGAGGCCGGATGACCAACCTGTTGTGGCCGGGGGATGAGCGCGCCGCGGAGTTGATGTCCGACACGACGCTGCTGGCGTCGATGCTCGCGGTCGAATCGGCCTGGCTGGATGCGCTTGTCGCCGCGGGGCTGGCGCCGGATCTGTGCGGCGGCGCTGACCTTTCCGGCTTGGTGAGCGCCGGCGACTGCGAGTTGATCGCGGCCGGATCGGAGGATGGCGGCAACCCCGTGATCGGGTTGGTGGCACTGCTTCGTGACCGGGCCAGTGCGGAGGTCAGTCGGTGGATTCACCGCGGCCTTACCAGCCAGGACGTGATCGACACCGGGTTGATGCTGGCCACTCGTGCCGTCGTCGATGAGTTGAAGTCCCAACTCGCCGAACAGATTTCAGCCCTATCCGGGCTTGCGGTGACCCACCGCGAAACCCGGATGGTGGCTCGGACTCTGACCCAGCATGCGGTGCCCACAACTTTCGGAGTCAAGGCGGCATTGTGGTGCAACGGCGTCGTCGACGCATATCAACAACTCAGCGCGCTCGCCTTCCCGATCCAGATCGGCGGCGCGGGCGGCACACTGGCCGCCGCAACGGAGCTGGCGGCGCTCGCCGATCAACCAAATCCCAGTGCAACATCGGTGGAACTGCTGCAAAACACCGCAGCGACTTTGGGTTTGGCCGCCAGAATGCCGTGGCACACCACCCGCGCGCCGGTCACCGCGATCGGTGACGCATTGATCGGATGCACCGATGCCTGGGGCCGCATCGCATCAGACGTGGTGACCCTGGTCCGGCCGGAGATCGCCGAACTCAGCGAACCCGCATCCGGCGGCCGCGGTGGATCATCGAGCATGCCGCAGAAGCGTAACCCGGTGTTGTCCATCCTGATTCGCCGCGCCGCGATTTCTGCGCCGTCGCTTGGGGCGACATTGCACACCGCTGCCGCTCTGGCCAACGACGAGCGTCCCGATGGCGCATGGCATGCGGAATGGGAGCCGCTACGCATGCTGGCCCGGCGAGCCGTTGTCGCCGGCTCTCAATGCAGCGAACTGCTCAACGGTTTGCAGGTCGATCCGGCGCGGATGGCCGGCAACCTCGACATCGTCGATGTGCTTGGCGAGCAACGCGTTATCGCTGAGCTGGTCGGCAAAGAGCCGTCCGTTGACTATTTCGGTGCGGGCGACGCGTTGATCGACGAAAGCCTGGATCGTGCCAAGCGGATAGTGAAGGAACGTCCGTGAGTGCCCCGCGAATCCGCGGCTCGCATCTCGGTGGGTCACCGGATCTGCCACCGCTGGTGGTCGGCCCGTCGTTGGGCACCTCCGTCGCGGCCTTGTGGTCTGGTGTGGCACGACGCCTGGCAGACGTCTATCACGTCATCGGTTGGGACCTTCCCGGCCACGGCGCCAGCCCGCGACCGAGCGACGCCTTCACTATCGAAGACCTCGCCGCCAGCGTCATCAAAGTTGTCGAGGGCAAGATCGGCCGGCGGCCGTTCACCTATGCCGGTGTCTCGGTGGCCGGCGCGGTCGGACTTCAGTTGCTGCTCGGCCATCCTGAGCGCATCGTGTCTGCCGCGCTGATCTGCACGGCGGCGCGACTCGGCGACCCGGACGACTGGCAGTCCCGGGCCAAAGTCGTTCGCAGTGCCGGAACAGGCGAAGTCGTGGCACTGTCAATTCGCCGGTGGTTCGCCCCCGGATTCTTCGAGCGCGATCCCGCGTCAGCCCGGGCGCTGCTGGACACCCTGCGCCGGGCCGACGACGACGGCTATGCACGCACCTGTGAGGCGCTGGCCGATTTCGACGCCCGTCACCGCCTCGGTGAAATCGACACCCCGATCGTTGCTGTCGCTGGCGCCAATGACACTGCCACGCCGCCTGATTCGCTGCGCTACATTGCCAGCAACGTGACCCGCGGGCGGTTCATCGAGGTGGCACACGCCGCCCATCTCGCGCCGGCCGAGCAGCCCGACCGAATCGCCGATGTGTTGGCCAAGCTGAGGAGAGTGGGCGTGCCGCCTGGCGACGATGCGGGTCGTAAAACGGCCCGGGGGAGAGGCAGGCAATCAAGATGAGCGACAATCCCTTTGACCGGGGAATGGCCGTACGCCGAGAAGTGCTTTCGGACAGCTATGTCGAGCGGGCTGACGCGCAGATCACCGAGTTCACTCGTGACTTTCAAACGCTCATCACCGAATACGCTTGGGGCACAATCTGGTCCCGCCCGGGCCTGGACCGCCGCAGCCGTTCGATGATCGCGATGACCGCGCTGATCGCCCGTGGCCGTGACGAGGAGCTCGCGGCGCACATTCGCGCCGCGCTGCGCAACGGGCTATCGCGGGACGAAATCAAAGAAGTCCTGCTGCAGACCGCGATCTACTGCGGTGTGCCGGACGCCAATGCCGCTTTCCGCATCGCCCAGAGCGTCTTTGAAGAAATTGACGCACAAAAAGATTCGCCATGATACTGGCAAAACTTCGGTGCATTGCTACAATCCGCTTTGTATAAAGCTACCGGGCTTTATCGCGTATCCAAGCTGATCGGCGCACCTGCCGACAGCGGAATGGTCGGGATAATGAGCGCCGTCGCCAAGTCAGCTACGCATTCCCCCGGTCGCCGCCTCGATGTCCTGAGGGTGTTGCGGGCCGCGGATTCTCCGATGAGCATCGCCGCAATCGCTGAGGTGCTGGATGTGCACCCCAACACCGTTCGCTTCCATCTGGAGACTTTGGCCGAAACGGGCAGGGTCGAACAGGTCGAGCCGGACCGCAAAGGGCCGGGCCGGCCGGCGCTGATGTTCCGTGCGACTCGACGGATGGATCCCGGCGGCCCCCGGCACTATCAGCTGCTGGCCGAGATCCTTGCCGCGGGTCTGGCGGGCGATCAGGAGGCCGCGGCCAGGGCGCTGGCCGCCGGTCGCGAATGGGGCCAGCAGCTAGAGCCGCCGCCTCCGCCGACCGCCGGACCTCCTAATGCGGCCGAATCGATCGAACACCTGGTAGGCCTACTCGACGAGCTCGGCTTTGACCCTGAGTCCCGCGGAGATGAGCAGCTGGGATTGCGGAACTGCCCGTTTTTGGAACTGGCGGAAAGCCAGAAGGCCGTCATCTGCCCAATCCACCTGGGGCTCATGCAGGGGGCGCTGGAAACCTGGCAGGCACCGGTTACCGCCGATCGGCTGGAGCCCTTTGTCGAGCCCGATCTGTGTCTGGTGCACCTGACCCGCCAGATCACCACAACGTGAGGCTCGCCCACGCCGTAGCAGTCGCGGTTGTCTTCGTCTGGTTGGGCATGGTGCTGGCCATCTCGTTTCTGGAAGCACCGCTGAAGTTCCGCGCCCCCAACGTCACACTGCAGATCGGCCTCGGCATCGGACGTCTGGTCTTTCGCGCGTTCAACACCGTCGAGGTGGTGCTGGCCATCGTGGTCTTGGTGGCAACAATTGCCCGGCCGCCCTCAACCGGCATAGCGGTGGCGTTGGCGATCGTGTTCGCTGCGTTGGCCCTGCAGATCGGCGCGGTGCGGCCCCGGCTGAATCGCCGGTCCGACCAAGTGCTCGCTGGCCTCTCGGAAGAAGGGGCACCACGATCGCGCGGCCACTACATCTACGTCGGCTTCGAGACAGTCAAGGTGGCGGCATTGACCGCAGCCGGGATACTTCTACTATCGGGCTAATGGAATCGATCTCGCTGACCAACATGGCCTCCGAAAAGCTCGCCGAGGCGCGCCAAACACATAGTGGACGGGCCGCACACACGATCCATGGTGGTCACGATCACGAACTGCGGCAGACGGTGCTCGCCCTGCTTGCCGGGCACGAACTGTCCGAACACGACAGCCCCGGACAGGCATCACTGCAGGTGCTGCAGGGCCACGTCCACCTCACCGCCGGCGACGACGAGTGGGACGGCAAGACCGGCGACTACGTCGTGATCCCGCCGCAACGGCACTCGCTGCAGGCAGTCGACGACTCGGTGGTCATGCTGACCGTCTTCAAGAGCCTTCCCTCCGCGTAGTCAGATGCTGTCGACGCCGTGGTCGCGGCGGATGAGCCTGCGGGTGCCGATTCTGAACGCGCCGATGGGCGGCGTTGCCGGCGGACGACTCGCCGCCGCAGTGACCGCCGCCGGTGGCCTGGGCATGGTCGGTATGGGCAGTGCCGGGTCGACGGTTGCGCTGCGTGCCGAATTGCCGTACGTGCGTGGAACATTCGGAATTGGCTTGGTGGACTGGGTGATCCGCAAGGAGCCCGAGCTCCTCGATGCCGCCTTGGCCGCCCAACCCGTGCTTGTCTCGGTCAGCTTCGGAACTGACCTGTCCTGGGTCGAGCGCGTCCATGATGCTGGGATCGCCGCGGCCACACAGGTTTACAACAGCGTCGAGGCGCGGCGAGCCCAGGATGCCGGGATCGATCTGCTGGTGGCCCGTGGCTCCGAAGGCGGCGGCCACGGGGATGCGACGATCGGCACCCTTCCGTTGCTCGACGCTGTGTTGGACGCCGTGTCGGTGCCGGTGCTCGCGGCCGGAGGAATCGCCTCTGCGCGCAGCCTGGCAGCCGTGCTGGCCGCCGGCGCCAGCGGCGCGTGGTTAGGCAAGGTGCTTTCGGCCAGTCCGGAGGCACTGACGAGCGACGCGTCCCGTCGTGCACTGGTCGCGGCCGGCGAGACCGACACCACCAGCACCCGGGTGTTCGACATCGTTCGTGGACTGCCGTGGTCGAAACGGTTTCCGTCGCGGGTACTGCGCAATGAGTTCGTCGCGCGGTGGAGCGGTCACGAAGACGCGCTGGCCGACGATCCCGACGCGCTTGATGAGCTCGCCGCCGCGGTCGCCGCCGACGATCGTCGAACCGCTCCGGTGGATGCCGGGCAGGGCGTCGGGATGGTCACCGGCGTCGCACCGGTGGGCGAGGTGATTGAGCGGCTTTGCGCGGGGGCCGAGGAACTGCTCTCGGCCTGGCGCTAAGGCCTTGCCGCGCTCGATGTGAGTACCACACAACACCTTTCCGGCTGTGGGTCCAAGCGCGCGTGCGGGCTGTGCGGCGTGAGCGCGTCGGCCACACCGGAAATCAGTGCATGGTTCATGCCGCAGGCCAGTTCGGTCTGCTGCTGGGCCAGCGCATGAAACGGGCAGTTGTTCAACTGCATCTCGCCGTCGACGCGGCGCGGTTGGTAGCCGTGCTCGGTGAGCACGGCGGCGGCCAACTCGAGCGCTGCGTCGGCGTCGGCCGGTGTGTGACGGCCCTCGACGACCGCGGTGTCCCCGATCGTGCGGCCGTAGTCGTGGGCGATGTGGTGCAGCACCTCGACGGCGGGCACGCCGGTCGCTGCGGACCCGGCGATGGCCTCGGCCATCAGCCGTCCGGCCAGCTCGTACTCGCGATGCGGCAGGCTGACCGCAATGTCACGACGGGCTCGGCGGTACAGCTTGGAGGTGCGCCCGGCGCCGGGACCCGAGCGGCCGGTCAACCGCGCATAGTCGGATTCCAGCAGACCCTCGGATTCCAGCCGGTCCAGGTGAAACTTCGCCTGGTGAAGGGGGATGCCGATCGCGTCAGCGGCCTGATCGCGGCTCACCGGTGCCGGTTGCGAGCAGACGAATCGATAGAGCTGGTGGCGTAGCGGGTCGGCGAGGGCGCCGATCCCGGCGGCGTCGCGTCGCAGGCCGTCCATGAGCCGCTCATTTCTAACGGACAAAAGTGTTGACGCTACATTCTAACGGTTCTAACGTTGATGATGCTATCCGTTAGAAAGGAGCTAAGCCATGACTACCCACCAAGCAGGTGCCGCGCCGCTCGCCGACCGGGTGAAAGACCCGACGTTCGCGGCGTATGTCCTGCTGCGGACGGTATTCACCGTTGCGCCGATCCTGTTCGGGCTGGACAAGTTCTTCAATCTGCTGACCCACCCGCATCACTGGAGCATGTACCTGGCGCCCTGGATCGACAACATTGTTCCCGGGACTGCTGACCAGTGCATGTACATCGTGGGAGTGATCGAGATTGTGGCCGGCGTGGTAGTTGCCGTCGCGCCGCGGATCGGCGCATGGGTGGTTGCCGCCTGGTTGGCCGGGATCATCATCGACTTGCTAACTCTGTCCGGCTTTTACGACATCGCCTTGCGGGACTTCGGTCTACTGGTCGGCGCCGTCGCACTCGGCCTGTTGGCCCAGGGCGTGCACGCCCATGCCGAACCGACAGCCCGTCAGACCGCGTGAACGTAGCGCTTGGCGATCAACCGCTGGGCCAGCGACGTCAACGGGGTTTTGCTCCACCAGGCCACCGGCCGGGAGAACGACGAGACCTCGGCATAGACCGCGGCGGTGACCGGGTCGTGGCGAACCGCGAACCGTTCCTCACCGGACTCGGGATGACCGGGCAGCGTGCCATAGGCAAAGCCCCGCACGGTTGGTTCATCGATGACGTACACCACGCGGCACGGTGCCTTCACGAAACCCATCTTGACCATCACCACCGCGCCGACCTCGACTACGTCGCTGCTGGGCTGGACGCGTAGTCCGGCGCCGCGCTGCATGCCCCAGTGCATCAGCGCATCAGCGGCCTCAACGAAACGCTGGTGACCTGCGCCGATCTGGCTCACAAAGCCGAGGTGGCGGTATCCCGGCGGCGGAGGTCCTGCGGTCGCACCGACTTCGGGATAGGTCAGCGGCATGGTGCTCATCGTGTACAAGTCCACCTAAGTCAGCTTGCCACGCCGCGCGTACGGTCGGAGAGGTGACTACAGCCCAAGCATCCGGAACCCTCACCCTCGGCGGCGACCTGACCGTCAACCGTCTCGGCTTCGGCGCCATGCGTCTGACCGGCAAGGGCGTCTGGGGCCCGCCGGCCGACCGCGGCGAAGCCGTGCGAGTGTTGCGCCGCGCCGTCGAGCTCGGCGTGAACTTCATCGACACCGCCGACTCCTACGGTCCTTACGTATCCGAGGACATCATTCGCGAGGCGTTGCATCCTTACGACGGACTGGTGATCGCCACCAAGGCCGGGCTGCTGCGGACCGGGCCGGACGTGTGGATTCCGCTGGGCAATCCCAGTTATCTGCGTCAGGAATGCGAAATGAGCTTGCGCCGCCTCGGCGTCGAGACCATCGACCTGTTCCAGCTGCACCGCATCGACGCCAATTTCCCGCTGGAGGACCAGGTCGGGGAGCTGAGCAAGCTGCAGACCGAAGGCAAGATCCGCCACATCGGGCTGTCGGAGATCGACGTGGATCAGCTGACCGCTGCACAGGCGGTCGCGCCGATTGTGTCGGTGCAGAACATGTACAACCTGGCCGCTCGCACTGCCGAACCGCTGCTGGATGCCGCGGACAGTCAGGGCATCGCTTTCATCCCGTGGTTCCCGCTGGCCGCGGGACCGCTGGCGGCCCCCGATGGTCCACTGCAGAAAGTCGCGGACGGCCACGGCGCGACGCCCTCGCAGCTGGCGCTGGCCTGGCTGCTGAAGCGATCGCCGGTGATGCTGCCGATTCCGGGCACGTCCAGCGTCGCCCACCTGGAGCAGAACGTGGCCGCCGCCGAGATCACGCTGTCCGACGAGGAATTCGAGACGCTGGCCGCCGCCGGCGCCGCACAGGAGAATTGACTCTGCGGCTAGGGTGCAAAAGTGCGAGTAGGTCGCGCCCTGAGCGCAGAGTGAACGCGAAACACCCGGGCGGCGGATTCAATCCGCCCGAACCCACCACCAGAGGCGGGCCCGACTATGGGCGATTTATCGAAGCGGTGCGCACGCTGCAGGATCACGCCCGGGCGGTCGACGCACCCGACGGGGTGATCAGCGAGGCGGCCGACCTGATCGAGAAGGTGTCCGGCCTGCTCAGCCCGTTCGACGTGGACGAGTGGACGACGCCGTCGGGCCGACGGATGGACCTGCCCAACCGCGGCAACATCCTGCCGGTGCCGATGAAGGTGCATCGAACTGACGATGGCCGCATCGAGGGGTGGGCCCGCTTTCGGCGGTTTCACCTCGGGCGCAACAGCGCCGTGCACGGCGGCGCGCTCGGGCTGCTGTTCGACTCGGTGTTGGGTATGACGTCCGGCGTGATCACCGGCGGTCCTCGGCAACGCACCGCATACCTGCACATCAATTACCGCCAGGTCGTCCCGATCGAAAAGGAGCTGCAGATCGACGCGGGAGTCGACCGGGTCGAGGGGCGCAAGATCTTCGTGTCGGGCCGGTTGAGCGACGGCGACACCGTGCTGACCGACAGCGAGGCGCTGTTTGTGTTACTCAGACCCGGCCAGCCCTAAGGCCCCCGATAGCATGGTCGGGTCCGTTTGAACACCCGACGGAACCCCACAAAAGAGCATGGAGACCGCGTCGATGACCGCCCTCGCACACCCCGCCCCGGGACCCGATGGCGGCGACCCGGAGCGCCCGGCTGCGCCCGGC
>NZ_JBAUZA010000365.1:0-15707 GCF_049585075.1 Mycobacterium sp. | reverse complement strand
CCGTGGGGCCGGGCAGCTTTCGCCTAAGGCGGCGCCCGTTCCTGCCGTGCCTCGTCCCGATCCCAAAGACCCGACACTGTGGCCGCAGCGCGAGGCGCTCAAATCGGCGCTGCAGTACGCGGCGCTGGCCGGGCCGGTTTTCGATGCGCTCACCGTCGAAAGCTTCACCCACCCCGGTTACGCCGCGGTGTGCACGGCCATCGAAGCGGCCGGTGGCACCGCGGCCGGTATCAGCGGGGCGGAATGGCTGGATGCGGTGCGGCAGAAGGCGCCGTCGCCCGCGGCCGCCGGGTTGATCAGCGAGCTGAGTGTCGAAGCCATCCGGGTCGACGACGACGAGAAGCTGCCGCGCTACATTGCCGGAGTGCTGGCCCGCCTACAGGAGGTCTGGGTCGGCCGACAGATCGCGGAGGTCAAGTCGAAACTGCAGCGCATGTCACCGGTGGAGCAGGGCGATGAGTACCACGCGCTGTTCGGTGATCTGGTTGCGATGGAGGCCTATCGGCGCAGCCTGCTGCAGCAGGCCAGTGGCGACGACCTCACCGCCTAGGCACGCTTCGGTTTTGGCGGCTCGACGACGCTGGTCTCGTTGTCGATCTCGGTCAACGTCACCATCCGGGAGTCGGGCGACACTCGATTCGCGATCTTGCGCCGTCCGCCTTCGATGACTGACTTGGCGGCGGGGCTGCTGGTCAGGGCGCGGTAGGTGCCGACGATCTGCTCGTAGCGGCGCCGCCCGGCCTTGGCGCCCAACACGTAGCCCAGTCCGAGCACGACGACATACCGGATCAAAGCGGTCCCTCCAGACGACGTTGGTGCGCTTGTGTCCATCCTGCCCCATACCGGCGGGCAAGTGCTCTCCGGCGGGTGATTGATTCGGTTGGGCTGGGCAGCTTAGTAAGCTAGAGTCATCCCTCGATCCGCGCCCACCAGGCGTGCGGAAAAGGGGCAGTCCTCCGTAGCTCAATTGGCAGAGCATTCGGCTGTTAACCGAAGGGTTCCTGGTTCGAGTCCAGGCGGGGGAGCAGGAGTTTTAGTGATTCGGTTGGCCACCGAGACCGGGGATAAGCGGCTGGGTGGTGTGCACGCTCGACTTGCTCAGGTAATCCGGGCAGTACGTGCTCGAGGCGAGCGCCGCGAACTTCATCGCACCGCCGCCGTTCAGTCCGGGGTTGCGCATGGACAGCTCATCGACGACGTCCTTTTCCGATCGCCCCGAGATCATCATGTTGCAGGCCATTCGGCCGGCCGCGACGGCGTCGGGCCCGCTGCGATAGGTCATGCCCGCTTGGTTCAGCGTGTCGAGAAAGTGAGCGTCAGCAGCAGGATCATCGGGGACGGGGCCGGGGGGAGGGTCGCCCGGGTCGGCTAGCGCCGGTACGGCCAGGGCCAGGCCGACGGTGGTGGCGACGGTGGCGAGCATGAGAGGCAGTCGCATCGGTCCATCATCGTCCAGATCGGTGCGGTTGTCCTGTCGAGCTGCTCAGATAGAGAAGTCCTCGCCGTGCCAGACGCCGGCTTCCGGCGGCCGGATGACGCGGCCGGTCTGGGCATCGCCGTCGTTCTGGGTCTCCAGTTTGGCCACTCGGGTGAGCAACGACTGCAGGCTTACGCCCACTAGATCGGGCATCATCGAGTCGTCCGCGGTGCCCGGCCGGGCGCGGCTGATGATCTGTCCGGGAACCCCGATGACCACAGCGCTGGACGGCACTTCCTTGACGACGACGGCGTTGGCTCCGATGCGGCTGTCGTCGCCGATCTTGATCGCGCCGAGCACCTTGGCGCCGGCGCCGATAGTCACCCGGTCACCGATCGTCGGATGCCGTTTGCCGGTATCTCTGCCGCTGCCGCCTAGCGTGACGCCGTGATAGAGCATCACGTCCTCGCCCACTTCGGCTGTTTCCCCGATCACCACGCCAGTCGCGTGGTCGATGAATAGGCCGGGGCCCAGCGTCGCGCCGGGGTGGATGTCGACCCCGGTCAGAATGCGGGTGAGTTCGGCGAGCGTGCGTGCGGCCACCCTTGCGCCGCGTTTCCACAGCCAGTGGCTGATCCGATGACCCCAGATCGCGTGCACGCCCGGGTAGGCAAAGATCACCTCCAGCGTGCTGGGGGCGGCCGGATCGCGCTGCCTGGCTGCCGCTATGTCACGCCGAATCTCCGCGAGCATGGCTAATCCGTTACGTCGCCGAACAGCGGGGTGCTCAGGTACCGCTCGCCGAAGTCGGGGAGTACGACGACGATGAGCTTGCCGGCGTTCTCGGGGCGACGAGCCACCTGCAGCGCGGCCACCACCGCCGCACCCGACGAGACGCCGACCAGCAGCCCTTCCTCGCGGGCAAGGCGACGGGCCAGGTTGATTGAGTCGTCGTTACCGACGGTGATGACCTCGTCGACCAGATCCATGTCCAGCACCGGCGGGATGAACCCGGCGCCGATGCCCTGAATCGGGTGGGGCCCCTTCTTCCCGCCGGACAGCACTGGCGACGCAGCCGGTTCGACGGCCACGAACTGCACCGAGGGTTTGCGTTCCTTGATGACCTGAGCAACACCGGTCAGCGTGCCGCCGGTGCCCACCCCGGAGACGAAAAAGTCGATCTTGCCGTCAGTGTCGCGCCACACCTCTTCGGCTGTGGTCTTACGGTGGATCGCCGGGTTGGCCGGGTTCTCGAATTGCTGTGGGATGAAATACTTTTCATCGTTTTTGGCCAGTTCTTCGGCCTTGGCGATGGCACCCGGCATGCCCTCGGATCCGGGCGTGAGGACGAGCTCGGCGCCGAGAGCGTGCAGCAGCTTGCGCCGCTCGACGCTCATCGTCTCGGGCATCGTCAGCGTGATCCGATACCCGCGCGCCGCGGCCACCATTGCCAACGCGATGCCGGTGTTACCACTGGTCGGTTCGAGGATGATCGTGTCCGGCTTGATCAGGCCCGCTTCCTCGGCGGCGTCGATCAGGGCCACCCCGATGCGATCCTTGACGCTGTTGGCCGGGTTAAACGACTCCAGCTTTGCCACAACATCGGCGCCCGCGCCGTCGGTGACCCGGTTCAACCGGACCAGGGGCGTGCGCCCGATCAGTTGCGTGACGTCCTCGGCGATACTCACTTATCTCCGTCTCCAACGATGTCGGACCAGGGCTTGTCGGCCATCCAGCTAATCTCGAACTCTATGGCCATTTCGGTCGGAATAGCCAGCGCCACGGGGCTGAACCGGCGCGACGCACCCTCCAGCGCTATCGGGCGTCAGGAAATCAACAACAACAGCAACAACAGCGCACGATGAGGCAGCGCGACGGGACAAGGCGCAGCTGTGCGGGGTATTGCATAGTCCCACTATAGCCATCGTTACTTTTCAGCCATTCGGCCTAGCCTTGATATTCCGCTGGTCAGATTTCTTCTGGTTGATCCGAACCCTCGCGGCCAAAGCGTCGTATCCGTAAGTTTCCGGCGTGGTCTGTGTGCGCGCTCAAGTGGCGGCATCGATGACGCGCGGTCGCACGAGCCCATGCCTGCCGATAGCCGGGTGACCCAAGCTTTCCCCCGTTGGACAAAGGAGCGCGATGAGCCGTATCGACGATCGGCCGAGCGGGCAAACGTCGTTCACGACCGGCCTTGGCGTGATGATGCCGGTCCAACGGTATCCGGTGCTGGTGCATCAAGTGCTTCAGCAAACTTGGTGGGTGGGATAAGACCGTGTCAGCAATTCTGTCGCCGCCGACCGGGTCACGGGTCGCATGGTCCAAGCCCGCCACCGCGGTGGGCGATTTCGTTGTGCTGGCCGGCGAGACCTTCGCCGCCGCGTTTCGCCGACCCTTCGCCTGGCGTGAGCTGATCGACCAGATCTGGTTCGTGGCCAGGGTGTCGATCGTGCCAACAGTCGTGTTGTCGATCCCCTACACGGTGCTGATCGTGTTCACGCTGAACATCGTGCTGATCGAGGTTGGTGCCGGCGACCTGTCCGGTGCGGGCGCCGCGCTCGCCTCGATCACACAAGTGGGTCCCGTCGTCACAGCGATCGTTGTTTCCGGTGCGGCAGCAACCGCGATGTGCGCCGACCTGGGTGCCCGGACGATTCGCGAGGAGATCGACGCGATGAAGGTCATCGGCGTAAACCCCGTCCAGGCCCTGGTGGTGCCGCGGGTGATCGCCGCGACATTCGTTGCACTGATGCTCTATTCGGTGGTCGCGGTCGTTGGCCTGTCGGGCAGTTACTTTTTCGTGGTGTTCGTCCAGCACGTCACCCCGGGTGCATTCGTGTTCGGTATGACGTTGCTTACCGGCCTGCCGCAGGTGATCGTGTCTCTGGTCAAGGCAATGCTTTTCGGCCTTTCGGCCGGTCTGATCGCCTGCTACAAAGGGCTTTCCGTCGGTGGAGGACCGACTGCGGTCGGCAACGCGGTCAACGAGACGGTGGTCTTCGCGTTCATGGCCTTGTTTCTGATCAATATTTTGGCCACCGCGTTCGGCGTGAAGGTGTCGCCGTGACGCGCGCCGCGCCCCGGCGACAATTCGCCAAGTCCGAGCAGGGCAGCCCGAGCATGCGCAAGTTCGCGTCCAGGACGGGCAACAGGGCAGAGCCTGACCTGGAGCCATCGCGTTTCGGCCGGACTTTCGACAGGCTGATCGACAGCATCCGCGCGGTCGGTGAGCAGACCGCGTTCTACGGCAATGCGTTAGGAGCCACCGTCGACGCTGTCCGGCGTTATCCCGGGGAAGTGCTGCGACTGATCGCCGTAATGGGAATGGGCACAGGCGCGTTGGCGGTCATCGGCGGCACGGTGGTCATCGTCGGATTCCTCACCCTGACCACCGGCGCTTTGATCGCAGTGCAGGGCTACAACACGTTGTCGAACGTCGGGATCGAAGCTCTCACCGGTTTTCTCGGTGCGTTTTTGAACGTCCGCTTTATCGCGCCGGCCACCGCCGGTGTGGCGCTGGCCGCCACCATCGGCGCCGGGGCCACGGCGCAACTGGGTGCCATGCGCATCAACGAAGAGATCGACGCGTTGGAGGCGATGGCCATTCGGCCGATCACCTATTTGGCGTCGACCCGCATCGTGGCGGGAGTGCTTGCGGTCATTCCGATCTACACCGTCGCCGTCTTGATGTCGTTCCTGGCGACTCGGTTTGGCACGACGATCATCTACGGGCAGTCGCGCGGCGTCTACGACCACTACTTCTCGTCTTTCCTGCACCCGACGGATTTGTTGTGGTCGTTCACCGAGGCGCTGGCGATGGCGGCCGCCGTGATGGCGGTGCACACCTACTACGGCTACACGGCCACCGGCGGGCCTGCCGGGGTCGGCGAGGCGGTCGGCCGTGCGGTTCGCACCTCGATCACCGCCGGGGTTTTCATCCTGTTGACCATCACGCTGTCGGTATACGGGCAGTCCGGAAACTTCCATCTGTCGGGGTGACGGCGATGAGTAATTCGCCCCGGCGGGGGGGTATTGATCCAATCTGGTGGGCACCGGTGCTGCTTGTGGTGGTCGTGGCGTTGAGCGCGCTGACCGCAATGACGTTCTCCGGGACGTTACGGGCAACCATTCCGCTCACTGTGATTTCGGACCGAGCCGGTCTGGTCATGGAAGACGGCGCAAAGGTAAAGTTGCGCGGTGTTCAGATCGGCGAAGTCGCGTCGGTAGACGCCTATGCCGATTCGGCCGGTACGAACCTTTCGAAGTTGCGACTGACGATCGCTCCGAAAGATTTCAAGTACCTGCCGAGCAACATCGAGGCGGAGATCAAGTCCAGCACCGCTTTCGGCGCCAAATACGTCGATCTCGTCGTTCCGTCCAGCGGCGCCAACCCTCGACCGTTGGCAGCGGGTGCCGTGTTGCACAGTCGCAATGTGACCGTCGAGGTCAACACCGTGTTCCAGAACCTGCAGGCGATCGTTCACGCCATCGACCCAGCGAAGCTGAACGGAGTGCTCTCGGCGGTCGCGGAAGGAGTGCGCGGCAAGGGTGATCGCATTGGGCAGGCGATCACCGAAGGCAATCAAGCGCTGCTGACCGTGAACCCGAGAATGCCCACCATTCGGCAGGACTGGCAGCTCTTCGGTCAAACCACGCAGGCGTATTCTCATGCGGCACAGGATATTCTGTCGCTGCTGGATTCGTTCTCGACCACTAGCGTGACAATCAAGCAAAACGCGAAGGCGCTCGACGAGTTGCTTTTGGCGTCGATCGGTTTTGCCCAAACAGGTATCAACACGCTCGGCCCGAATCAGCAGAATTTCATCGGCGCGATGAACCTCCTCGTGCCGACCACCGACCTGCTCGAGCATTACTCGCCCACCTACACCTGCTTGTTCCAAGGCGCCCAGTGGTTCCTGGACCATGGCGGTAAAAGTGCGTTGGGCGGCAACGGCAAATCCGTCATCATGGATGCGGCGCTGCTCTTCGGCGACGACCCATACCGCTACCCCGACAACCTGCCCGTCGTCAATGCGCACGGCGGTCCGGGTGGCAGGCCGAGTTGTGGCTCGCTGCCAGACGTGAGCAAAAACTTCCCGGTGAAGTACTTGGTCACCGACACCGGCTTCGGAACCGGCCTTGATATTCGGCCCAACCCCGGCATCGGCTTCCCCGGCTACAACAACTACTTCCCGGTCACCAAGGGAACGCCCGAACCGCCGAGAATCCGTTACCCTGGCGCTCCGGCGCCCGGCCCGTGGCCGGCCTACCCGGGGCAACCCCCTTATGGTGCACCGGATTACCTGCCGCCGGGAGCGCCCCCGCCACTCCCACCTTCACCCTGACGCCCGACGAGAGAAAGGAGAAGCCATGAGAACCAGCACCGTTCGCGCCACGATGCGGGTGGTGCTGTTCACCGTCTTCAGCCTTATCTTCACGTTCATCCTGGTAACGGTGTTTGGGCAGTTCAGGTTTGAGCCACGGGTCGCCTACAGCGCGGTGTTCTCGAACGTGTCGGGCCTCAAAGGGGGAAACTTCGTCCGGATTGCCGGCGTCGAAGTGGGGAAGGTCAATCATCTGGCGCTGAACAAGGACGGGACCGTAACCGTCGACTTCGGCATCGACAGGGGACTGACGCTCACTCACGGCACCAAGGCCGCGGTGCGCTACGAGAATCTCATCGGCGATCGTTACCTGTCGCTTGAAGACGGGCCCGGTTCGACGCGAAAGCTGGAGCCCGGCCAGAGAATTCCGTTGGCCAGGACGTCTCCCGCGCTTGACGTCGACGCGCTGATCGGTGGATTCCGGCCGCTGTTTCGTGCGTTGGACCCCGATCAGGTCAACGCGCTGTCCGGCCAACTGCTGAGGGTGTTTCAGGGTCAGGGAGCCACCATGTCGTCGGTGCTGGCCCAGACCTCTGCGCTGACCACCACGCTGGCCGACCGGGACAAGCTGATCGGCGAGGTGATCACCAACTTGAACACGGTGCTGCACACCTTCGCCACCCACGACGGTCAATTCGCCGAGGGATTGGACAAGCTCTCCAAACTCGTTGAGGCGCTTTCCGACCGCAGGACCGAGATCACCAAAGGGGTGGCCTACATCAATGCCGCGGCCGGATCGGTCGCCGATCTGCTGACGACCGCCCGCCAACCGATCAAGGACACCGTGATGCAAACGGATCGGGTCTCCGGGCAGATCGAAGCCGATCACGACTACGTCGACGATCTGGTCAAGACGCTTCCCGACGCCTATCAGGTGCTGGCCCGCAACGGGCTTTACGGCGACTACTTCGGGTTCTACCTCTGTGACGCGATTCTGAAGGTCAACGGAAAGAATGGTCAGCCCGTGTTCGTCAAGCTGGTGAGCCAGACGACGGGACGGTGCTTACCCAAATGAACCTGAGAGCAGCTACGCTGCGGATCCAGTGGGCCAAGCTGAGACGCCCCAACATCAAGCCGCTGGCTGAACGCAACCGGATCACGGTCGGTGCGGTGGGCATAGTGATCGTGGTCGCCCTGGTGGTTGCCGTCTTCTCCTACAACAAGATCCCCTTCGTCAACGGCAAATCCACCTACTCCGCGTACTTCACCGAGGCCGGGGGCATCAAATCGGGCAGTGACGTACGGGTGTCAGGCCTTTCGGTCGGTCGGGTCTCCAGCGTCAAACTGGACGGGACGAAGGTGCTGGTCAGGTTCACCGTGGACGACAATGTCGCGCTGGGCGACCGGACCGAGGCGTCGATCAAGACCGAGACCGTGCTTGGGACGAAAATGCTAGAGATAACGCCCCGGGGGGACGGCAACCTCAGCGGCACCATCCCGGTCGATCGGACCCACTCTCCTTACGACCTTCCCACTGCGCTGGGCGATTTGACGAGCACGATCAGCGCTTTGGACACCGCGAAGCTGTCCTCGGCGCTCACCACGTTGGCGGATACCTTCAAGGACACGCCGCCCGACCTGAAGGTTGCGCTGGAGGGCGTGGCCCGGTTCTCTGACGTCCTCGACAGCCGAGATGCGCAGCTGCGCAATCTGCTGGCCGACGCCAACAAGGTCACCGCCGTGCTGGGCAAGCGCAGCGATCAGATCGCCAAGCTCGTCGTCAACGCGAACGCGCTGCTGGCCGAGCTTCTGACGCAACGCAATTCCGTCGACGCGTTGATGACCAACCTCACCGCCGCATCGCGGCAGATATCCGGTCTCGTCACCGACAACCGGACGCAGCTCAAGCCCGCGCTCGACAAGCTCAACGGGGTGCTGGGAATCCTGGACAACCGCAAGCAAGAGTTACAGCGCACGTTGTCTCTGCTTCGGCGATACGCGATGTCGTTCGGCGAGGTGCTGGGATCGGGTCCGTTCTTCAAGGCGTCTTTGGTGAACCTGGCGCCGGGCCAATTCGTTCAGCCGTTCATCGACGCCGCGTTCTCGGATCTGGGGCTTGATCCCAATGTGTTGTTGCCGTCGCAGCTCGTCGATCCGGGGGAGGGCCAGCCCGGCCTCCCGCCGCTGCCGTTGCCCTATCCGCGTACCGGACAAGGCGGCGAGCCCAAACGCACGCTGCCCGACGCGATCACGGGCAACCCGGACGAGCAGTCGTGCGGGCCGCTCGGCGTGCCACTTCCCGGCCCGCGGTGCTATCCCTACCGACAGCCCGCGCCTGCTCCGCCGCCCGGCGGACCGCCACCGGGGCCGCCCGCCAGTCCAACACCGGCACCTAAGCCGACGCCGGTGTATGTGCCTGCACCCAACGAAGTGCCTGCCGGCGGGGGACGATGATGCTGAAGCGCAGACGCGTCGTGCAGATCGCGACCGGCATCAGCTTGGTTGTGACCCTTTTCGTCGGGATCAGCATGGTGGTCGCGCCGTGGTGGAAGACCGTCAACAGAAACACTTATACGGCCTATTTCGCCAACACCAACGGTCTCTACACGGGCGATGAAGTGCGAATCCTCGGCGTCGCCGTGGGGACCGTCGAGCAGATCGACCCGCAGCCCAACGCGGCCAAGGTCACCTTCACGGTCGACTCGCAGTACTCGGTGCCGGCCGACGCGCGGGCGGCCGTCTTATCGCCTTCGCTGGTGACTGCGCGTGCGATTCAGCTCGTTCCGGCTTACTCCGGCGGTCCGAAACTACAAGACGGTGCCAGCATTCCCGAGGATCGCACTGCGGTTCCGGTGGAGTGGGACGATCTGCGCAAGGAATTGGAGAAGCTGACCGACTCGTTACAGCCCAAGACTCCTGGCGGTCCCAGCGCTCTCGGTGAGTTCATCAATACCTCGGCGGCCAACCTGCGGGGCGAGGGCGACACTGCGCGAGACACGATCATCAAACTGTCGCAGGCGGTTTCGGCGCTGGGCGATCACAGCACTGACATCTTCAGCACAGTGCGCAACCTCCAGTTGCTGGTGTCGGCGCTGTCGTCCAGCAGTGATCTGTTGGCCGCGTTCAACAGGAATCTGGCCAACGTCACCACGGTGTTGTCCAATACGCCCAACGAGTGGGCTCAGGCGGCGCAGGGCTTGGACGCTGCGGTGAACGATCTGCGCGGCTTCGTTGCCGACAATCGGGAGGCGCTCGGCACCACCGTCGATGACCTCGCCGCGATCACCACGGCGATGAACGACAGCCGTGGCGACATCAAGCAGACGCTGCACGTAGTGCCGACGGTCTTCCAGAACTTCATGAACATCTATCAACCGGCGCAAAGCGCGGTTACCGGCATCCTGGCGCCGGTGAACTTTGCCGATACTGTTCAATTCCTCTGCGGTGCAATTGAGTCCGCTGCGCGCGTCGGGGCCAAGCAATCAGCCAAGCTGTGCGAACAGTACCTGTCACCGATCATCAAAAACCGGCAGTACAACTTTCCGCCGATCGGCATCAACCCGTTCGTGGGAGCATCGGCGCGCCCCAATGAGCTCACGTACAGCGAAGACAGGCTCAACCCGCACCTACCCCCACCACCGGCCGCCCCCGCGCCGGTAAATAACACCAGCGGCCTGCCCGGCGCACCCAGCACGCGGTCCGCCGACCCCAGCCAAGGGCTGCAGGGCCTGATGTTGCCGCCTGCCCCGCCAGGCGGTGGCCCATGACGCGGCGCATAGTGGCCGCGGTGCTTCTTTCCTGCTTGTGGGCGGTCACGGGATGTGAGTGGCGGGGCCTTAATTCGCTGAGCCTGCCCGGAACCGAAGGCAACAGCAAGGGCGCCTACACCATTGCGGCGCAGTTACCAGACGTGGTGGTTATCCAACCCAACACCCGGGTACGTGTCGCCGACGTCAACGTCGGCAATGTCACCAAGATCGAGGTACAGGACTGGCACGCCCTGGTGACCATGCGGATCAACGGCGACGTGCACCTGCCGGCGAACAGCACCGCCAAAGTGGGGCAGACCAGCCTCTTAGGATCCATGCACATCGAGCTGGCGCCGCCGACCGACGAGGCGCCGACGGGCGAACTCAAAAATGGTTCGCTGATTCCGCTTTCGCGGGCCAGCACCTACCCGACCACCGAGCAGACGCTTGCGTCCGTCGCGATTCTGCTCAACGGCGGCGGCCTCAGCCATGTTCAGGAAATCACCCAAGCGTTCGCGACGGCGATGGCGGGCCGCGAGAAGGACCTGCGCAGTCTGCTGAAGCAGTTAGACATCTTCGTTGCACAGCTGCACACGCAGACCGACGACATCATCACGGCCACTGAGAGTCTCAACTCGCTGGCCGGACAGGTAGCAGCCAAGGATCAGGTCGTCGACAAGGCGCTCACCACGATCCCGCAGGCGCTGGCCGTGCTGTCGGATTCGCGAAACAAAATCACCGACGCGATCGATGCACTCGGGAAATTCAGCGCGATTACCGCCTCGACGATCAACCAGACCAAAGAATCGTTCACCAAGAACTTCCGCAACCTCGCACCGGCGCTGCGCGAACTGGCCAACGCCGGGCCAGCCCTGACCCGGGGTCTGGACTTCCTGTCGACCTACCCATGGGTGAAGAGCACGGTTCCCAACTGGTTTCGCGGTGACTTCGCCAACATCACCCTCGTCATCGATCTGACATTGAGCCGGATCGACAGCGGTATCTTCACGGGAACCAGATGGGAAGGCAACCTCACCGAACTCGAACTGCAATGGGGTCGCACCATCGGGCAGATGCCAAGCCCCTACACCGCCGCCAATCCGCTGATCGCGCCCTACCACTTCGGGGGGTACTAGCATGGCGCGTTCGAGCACGCTGCGGTTGTCCCGTCGACTGTGGACACAGTTGGCGATCCTTGCGTCGATCACGGTGATTGCCGTGGGCGTAATGGCATTCGGTTTCGTCAAAGTGCCCGCACTGTTGGGAGTTGGGCGATACCAGGTCACGGTCGATCTTCCCGCGTCCGGCGGTCTGTACCCGACGTCGGTAGTGAACTACCGCGGCAGCGAAGTCGGCATCGTGAAGTCGGTTGACGTCACGCGTGACGGCGTTCGTGCCATTCTCTCACTCAAGTCGGGCATCGCGATTCCGTCGAACGTGACGGCCGCGGTGCATAGCCGCTCGGCGGTGGGCGAGCAGTTCATCGAGCTGACCCCGCACTCGGGCACAGCGCAAAACACCGGGCCGAAGCTGCGCGACGGCGCTGTGATCCCAGTCGGTAGAACCCAGATCCCCGTCGATATCGGATCGCTGCTCGACACCACCAACAAAGCGCTGCAGGCGATCCCGCAGGACAATTTGCACACCGTCGTCGATGAAGCCTCCAAGGCCGTGGCCGGCCTGGGACCGGAACTATCACGTCTCGTCGACGGCGGAACGGCGCTGGCGATCGACTCCGGTAAGACCAAAGATCAATTCGCCAAATTGATCGACCAGTTCCCATCCGTCGCCAACTCCCAAGTGCGGACCTCGGATTCGATCGCGACCTGGGCCCGGCACCTGAATTCCATCACCAGTCAGCTCAAGGCGCAGGACACCGCTTTCGCGGATCTGCTCAGGGTCGGCGGCCCGGCGCTGGATGAAGGCACCGCGCTATTCGACCGGATTACGCCCACCTTGCCGGTGCTGCTGGCCAATCTGGTGAGCCTGGGCAAGATCGCGGTGGACTACCACAACGATCTCGAGCAGCTGTTGGTGCTCTTCCCGCAGGGAACGGCCGTGATGGCGGCGATCGCTGAGCCGGACTCCGACAGCAAGCAGGACTACAAGGGCATCTATCTCGATTTCAACCTGAACCTCAACCTGCCGCCACCATGCAACACCGGATTCCTGCCGGTTCAGCAGCAGCGAATTCCGTCCCGCCAGGATTACCCTGACCGGCCGGCCGGCGAGTTGTATTGCCGCGTCCCGCAGGATTCCGCGCTGAACGTCCGGGGTGTGCGCAACACCCCTTGCGAGACCAAGCCCGGCAAGCGTGCCCCGACGGCCGAAATGTGCGAGAGCGACGAGCAATACGTGCCGCTCAACGATGGCTACAACTGGAAGGGCGACCCCAACGCAACGCTCAGCGGTCAAAATGTGCCGCAATATCCGCCGGGCAAGAATCCCCGGAGCTTGCCCGCGCCAGTAAAGCCTGCGCCGCCAGGCGCGCCGACACCCCCACCACCGGTAGCTGTCATTCCCTACGATCCAGCCACCGGCAGCTATGTGGCCCCCGACGGCCGCACTTACACCCAGTCCGACCTGGCCGACGGCACGAAAGGCAAAACATGGCAGAGCATGCTGATACCGCCGGGCCAGTAGACGAACCGGCAGAGGATTGTGACGCCGCCGCGAGCGCTAAAACGCCTGCGCGGTGGAGGTTTTCCGACACCCGGGCCTTGATCGCAGCGGGACTTGTCGTGATCGCGGCACTGGCCGGTGTGGGCGGCTGGCTCGGATATCGGGTCTACCAGGACCGCGAGGCGCAAGCGCAGCGCAATCTGTACGTGCAAGTCGCGCGTCAGACCGCGGTCAACCTCACCACGATCGACTACACGGAAGTCGATGCCGACATCAAGAGGATCCTGGAATCGGCGACGGGCAACTTTTTCGACGACTTCCAAAAGCGATCGCAGCCGTTCGTCGACGTCGTCAAGAAGCTGCAATCGAAGTCGGAGGGCACCGTATCCGAGGCGGCACTGTTGTCCGAGACGAAAGATCAGGCCCAAGTTTTGGTTGCGGTATCGGTGAAGACGACGGTTGCCGCAGCCCCACCAGAACAAGAACCGCGGAGATGGCGGATGCGCATACATGTTCAGCAAACCGGCGATGGCGCAAAAGTGTCGAATGTCGACTTCGTCCCGTGAGCAGCCGGACAGCCGTGACAGCACAGGAGGGAGACGCCGCAATGGACGTTGATTCCGTCGACGAGATCGACGAACGGATCGACGACGAGGCTGAGGCGGCCGACGAGGCAGATCTTTTCGACGTGGAAGAACCGCCGGCCGAACGAGGTTCGCATTTCTCGTGGACGCGCATCGTGGCTACCGGCGTGCTGCCAGCGGTGGCGTTGTTGCTCGCCCTAGGAGACGGCTACCTGAAGTGGCTCGACGGTTCGGAGCACGCGTCGCGGACGGCGGCTGAGGCGTCGGTCAAGGCCGCCACCGACAGCACCATCGCGATCCTGTCGTATCACCCTGACACCGTGGAACGGGACCTGACCGGATCAGCTGGCCGCCTCACCGGCGGCTTCCGCCAGCAGTACACACAGCTCGTCACCGACGTCGTTGCCCCCGGCGCCAAGCAGCAGCACATTTCGGCCGTCGCGACTGTGCCGGCGGCGGCTTCGGTATCGGCGACCGAAAACCACGCAGTGGTATTGGTTTTCATCAACCAGACCACCACTGTCGGCAACGATGCACCCACCCAAACCACCTCCAGCGTGCGCATAACTCTGGAAAGGGTCCATGATCGATGGCTCATCTCGCAGTTCGATCCGGTGTGAGGCGAATATGAAAACCCAATCGAAGTCCCTCCGAGTGCTCGGGGCCGTCGTGCTCGCGGCCGGATTATGGTGCGCCACAGCGACGTCCGATTCGACCGCAAGAAGCGCAGCGGCCAACTTCGAGAGCCTGATGGTGCCGTCGGCTGCGATGGGCCGTGATATCCCGGTTGCGTTCCTGGCCGGTGGCCCGCACGCCATCTATCTGCTCGATGCGTTCAATGCGGGCCCCGACGTCAGCAACTGGGTCACGGCGGGCAACGCGATGAACACGCTTGGCGGTAGGGGGGTTTCGGTGGTAGCACCTGCCGGCGGCGCCTACACCATGTACACCGACTGGGAGCGAGACGGCAGCAGGCAATGGGACACATTTCTGTCTCACGAGCTACCTGACTGGCTAGCCGCCAATAAGGGGCTGGCCCCCGGCGGCCACGGCATCGTCGGTGCCTCGCAAGGCGGCTACGCCGCGGCGGCGCTGGCAACATTCCATCCCGACCGATTCCGTTACGCCGCATCGCTGTCGGGATTCCTGGCGCCCGAACGCACCGGCGTAGACGGCACGATCACCGCGGGCCTGAAGCAAGGCGGTGTCGACAGCGACAACATGTGGGGGGCACCTCAGCTGGGCCGGTGGAAGTGGCATTCGCCGAACCAGAACATCCAGCAACTGGTAGACAACAACATTCGGCTCTGGATCTACAGTCCGGGAAGCGGAGCGCCCAGCGACATGGCCGCAATGGTCGGCTATCCGGATATCGCGCAAGGGACCAACGCAACCTTCTACTCCCACTACGCAGACGCTGGCGGCCACAACGGCCACTTCGATTTGGGCCGCGGCGGAGGCAACGACTGGGGGACATGGAGCCAACAGCTGGCTGCCATGTCCGCTGACCTCGCAGCGAATGTCCGCTAGTGCCATGACCGCGCGGGCTACGAGTCGTCGTCTTGCATGGACCCTGTCGATACCGTTGGCTGTCCTCGCCGCCCCGGCGGCGACGGCGGACAACTCACGGCTCAACAACGGCGTCGTCGTCAACGTCGACACCGTCAAGAAACACGCCGGCTGCAGCACTGACTTACATATCAACCCGCAGCTGCAGGCGGCGGCGCAGCGGCACACGATCGATGTGCTCAACAATCGTGCCCTCGACGGTGACATCGGCTCGGACGGATCGACGGTGCAAGACCGGTCCCGGGATGCGGGCTATCGCGGCCCGGTCGCCGAGACGGTTGCTATCAACCAATCGCTGACCATCAATGACCTTGACATCATGGGCAATTGGTTCAACCGCCCCGACTACTACGCGATCATGTCGAACTGCGCCAACACTCAAATCGGGGTGTGGTCGGACAACAGCTTCGATCGCAGTGTCGTGGTCGCGGTGTACGGGCAG
>NZ_JBAUZA010000364.1:0-14165 GCF_049585075.1 Mycobacterium sp. | reverse complement strand
GCGCGCCGCGGCCTCCCGGTACTTCTGAAGGGTCCCACCGGATGTGGGAAAACACGGTTCGTGGAGGCTATGGCTCACGAGCTTCGACGCGATCTCATAACCATTGCGGGACACGAAGATATGACGTCAGCAGATCTGGTGGGCCGATTCCTGCTCAAGGGCGGCGAAACCGTCTGGGTGGACGGACCTTTGACGCGGGCCGTGCGTAACGGTGCCATCTGCTATCTCGACGAGGTGGTAGAGGCGCGGCAGGACACCACAGTGGTCATCCATCCGCTCGCCGATCACCGCCGTGAGCTTCCGGTCGACCGGCTCGGAACGACATTGCAAGCGGCGCCCGGGTTCCAGCTGGTGATTTCCTATAATCCCGGCTACCAGAGCGTTTTGAAGAACATCAAGGAGTCGACCCGCCAGCGTTTCGTCGCCATCGAGCTCGACTTCCCGCCGGTCGAGATCGAGACGGAGGTGGTTGCCTGCGAAGCAGGCATCGATTTCGAGACAGCGAGCGCTTTGGTCAAGCTGGGCAACGCCATTCGAAATCTGGATGGCTCACCGCTTCGTGAAGTCTCCTCCACGCGGATGTTGATCCTCGCCGGCAGCCTCGTCGCTGAAGGGCTCAGCATGCGCAGCGCTGTCCAGTCGGCCGTCGTCCAAGTCCTCTCCGACGATCGGGATGTCGTACGCGCCCTTGGCGAACTCGTCGATGCCGTCCTTCCTCAGACGTGACCGCTACAGGTCCCGGCGGCCCTGACCGATTTCGACTCCTCGCCAGCTTCATTGCCGGCAGGTCTACCGATGTTGCGGAGGCACCGGCCGGCGAGGCCGCTCACACCAATGGCCGAGTCATCTTCGTGTCGGCCGGCCGCCCCGTCGCGGAGCAGCGCCGCGAGCTCCTGGTTCAGAGTGCTCTACTCGGTGCGGGCAGCCTGGATCAGCGGCTGGTAAAGGCCTTACGGGCGCGTCCCTCGGTGGCGCGCCGCTACCTGGCCCTCGAAGGTTGCCGAGTGCTTGCCGAACTCGCCGGGGAAATCCCACTTGCAGCCGCGGTTCACGCCGACGCGCAACCGAGCACTGCGAGCGCTGCCGAGTCACTCGAGGTGGCGAGAGGCCGAGTGATGGTTGCTGACCCGCCGGAATGGTTCGGTGTCATCAGGCCGTCCCGATTGCTCACTTCCTCTCGCGGACCGGGTGCACAGGCCACCAACAAAGAGTTGCGCCTGGAGTACGAGCCGATCGACTTGCCCGAGACCGACGATGACGAGGACCGGGAGCGGTCTGGAGAAAGCAAGGTCCTCAAGCTTTTTGAGAATCCGCTCTTCAACTCGCGCGCTCTATCGGACTACTTTCGTAAGCTTTTCGGAAGCTCACGTGCCCCCGGGGACGGCGTCGCGGGAGCGGAGTTGCAAGTGCGCTCCGTTCGGCGGGTCGACGCGGCGGGATCGAATACCCGGCCTCTCCCTACGCGGATCCATTTCACCGATGACGGCAATCCCGGTGCCGTGGTCGGCGTAGGCGGCGCTCTCTATCCGGAATGGGACGTACACAACAGCCGGTATCGGCCCGAGTGGTGCCGGGTCATCGACTTTCCGCTGACGGCCAGTGCCGACGTCGCCGCCGCCGGCGTTGTGCAGGACAACGTCCTCAGGCGACGTTTGTCCCGGGTTGGCCTCGGCCCCAAGGTTCTTCGCGGCCGACCTGAGGGTGACGAGCTGGACATCGAGGCGCTCATCAATTTGTTCGCCGATCTGCGGTCCGGCTACTCGCCACCGGAAGACGTCTACCTAGAGCGCCGCAAACTTGCTCGCAACCTGGGCGTCCTGATCTTGCTCGACGCCTCCGGCTCGGCCACCGATAGCGATCCGGACGGCCTCGCGGTACACGAACACCAACGACGGGCGGCCGCCACACTTGCGGTCACGCTCGAAGAGCTTGGCGACCGCGTCGCCGTCTACGCATTTCGCTCACACGGCCGAAATGCGGTTCACCTTCCGGCCATCAAAGCGTTCGGACAGCCTTTCGGCGCGGCCGGGCGAGCCCGGCTCAGCCAGCTCCAACCCTCGGGGTACACGCGCCTCGGCGCAGGCATCCGTGGCGCAGGGGAAATCCTCAAAGCCGAGGCGGGCACACCGAATCGGCTGTTGGTCGTTCTGTCTGATGGCTTTCCCTATGACGATGGTTACGAAGGCCGTTACGCAGAGGCCGACGTCTATAAGGCTCTTGAGGAGCTCCGCGTGGATGGCGTTGCGTGCCTTTGCCTTTCCCTCGGCGCGGCCACAGCCGCCGACACGCTCAAACGAGTCTTCGGCTCCGCCAGCTACGCAAGCGCTGCAGTCCTGGCCGAGTTGAGCCCGCAGATGGATGAGTTATTTCTTTCTGCTCTGCGGGAACTGGCCGCGCCTAAACCGTCGAGAAGATGAGTCATAATCTCGGCACTTCAGCTACCGCCGAAGCTGCCATACCGGATCGGCACAGTCCAGGCCTTCGGCTGACAGCTGCCGCTTGATCACCTTGAACGTCGCGGTGCGCGGCAGTGTCTTTGCGATCCGGACGTAGGACGGCCACTGCTTAGGTCCTAGATCGGTCTGCTCAGCAAGGAACGCGCGGAATTTATCCGCGTCGAATTCGGCGCCGGGCGTCATCACCACCGCGGCCATCACCTGGTCGCCGACGGCTGGATCCGGGATCGCGTACACCGCCACCTCCGTCACGTCCGGATGGCGCAGCAGCACCCGCTCGATGGGCGCCGTCCCCAGGTTCTCCCCGTCGACGCGGAGCCAATCGCCGAGCCGGCCGGTGAAATACGCATAGCCGGCTTCGTCGCGGTATGCCAGATCCCCGCTGTGATAGACGCCGCCTCTCATGCGCTGCGCGTCGGCCTCGGCATCGTTGTAGTAGCCCTCGAAACGCCCTGGGCCACCAGCATTTACCAGTTCGCCCACCACGCCGACCGGGCACGGCTGACCGGTGTCGACGTCGACGATCTCGATGCCATCGGGCAGCGGGCCCAATGCGCCTGCCGGGGTATCCGGTGTGCGGCCGATCGCCACCCCGCCCTCCGTCGATCCGAAACCGTCGATGACAACGCAGCCGAACCTTTCCGCGAATCGATCAACGTCGTCCGGCGCTCCCTCATTGCCGTAGACCGCACGCAGCGGATTATCGGCATCGTCTGGACGCTCGGGTGTGGCGAGCACATAGGACAATGGCTTTCCGACGTAGTTGGCGTAGGTCGCGCCGTAGCGGCGGATGTCCGGTAAAAATCCCGACGCGGAGAACTTGCGTCGCAACACCATTGAGCCGCGGCAGGCTAACGCGACCGCCCAGCCCACCAGCACCGCGTTGGAATGAAACAACGGCATTGACGCGTAGCACACGTCGGAAGGACCGAGGCTGAATCGCTCGGTCATCGTCACGCCGGCGATGCCCACCTTGCCGTGGCTACACATCACCGCTTTGGGATCACCGCTGGTGCCCGAGGTGTAGATCAGCATGAACAGATCGTCGGGTGCTGCGGCTTGAAACCGCACGTCGGCGTCATGGTGTGCGGCGACCTCGTCGGCCCAGTCGGTTGTGTCGACATTGATGTGGTCGATATCGCCCAGCGTCGCAGCAGAATTCGAATCGGCCAGCACCAGCTGGCAATCGGCATGGTCGATGTCTCGGGTCAGCGCGGCGCCGCGACGTACCGGGTTGAGCCCGACGGGGATGATTCCCGACACGCCCGCGGCGACCAAGACCGCGGAAAAAAACGGCGTGTTCTCCAATAGCACCCCGACATGCGGCGGCCGGGCCGGGTCGAGCCGCGCGCGCAGCGTGGCGGCCACAGCGGCGCCGTGCCGAAGATGATCGCGCCAGTTGACAAACGAGTCCTCGAAGTAGACGCCCCGATCCTCGACATCGACCAGCGGCCGCAGCAAGTCGACGACGGTGGGGAGCGGGGCAGTCACTGGCTAAGCGGGGGTGTCCGCCAGCTCGCGGCCGATGCGCAGCAGCGCGGCGGTTGCACTGCCCAGCGCGAACTCGGTCTGCTTGGCGGCCAGAAAGTAGCGATGCACCGGATGGTCGGTGTCGATCCCTACACCGCCGTGCACGTGAACAATCGTGTGCGCCACGCGATGTCCGGCGTCGGCTGCCCAGAAGGCTGCGGTCGCGACCTCGGTGTCGGCCGGTAGATCCTCGCTGAGCCGCCAGGCGGCCTGGGTAAGCGTCAGCCGCAATCCCTTGACGTCGATGTAGCCGTCGGCCAGCCGCTGACCGACCGCTTGGAAGCTGCCGATCGGGCGGTCGAACTGCTCACGAGTGCGGGCGTATTCGGCGGTCAGCTGCAGCCCGCGATCCAGGACGCCGAGCTGAAAGGCGCTGCGGCCCAGCCTATCCAGCGTGGCGATCCAGCTGATGACTTCCTCGCCGCCGACCACTCGTCCGCCATCGACCTCGACCCCGTCGAGGCGCAGGTGCCCGATGCTGCCCAGCCCGGTGGTGCCCAGCGCCGTCACCGAGACCCCAGGGTCGCTGGCGGCGATCAGGAAAACTTTGGTCCCAGAATCGGTTTCGGCCGGTACCAAGAAGCCGTCGGCCACCGGGCCGTAGCCGACCTGAGTGCGGGTTCCGGACAGGCGGTAGCCGTCGCCGGCGCGGGCGGCCTGCACCGGACCGTCGCCCATCTCGCCATCCAACGCGACCGTGAGGATCTTGGCGCCGCTCACCGCGGGCTCGCCCCACTCCTTCTGAAGTTCCGATGGACCGAATCGGGCCAGGGCGCCCGCGGCCAGCACGACCGAGTCCAGGTAGGGGACAGCCGCGAGTTGCCTACCGAGACCGACCAGTACGGCGGTCTGTTCAAGCACCCCAAAACCGCCACCGCCCAACGATTCCGGCGCGGCGGTGGACAGGATGTCGGCGTCGATCAGCTTGCTCCACAGGTCGCGGTCAAACCTTTGGTCCAGACCGTCGAGCTGACGTTGATGCTCCGGTGTGCACACCGCGTCGACGATCGTGGTGACCAGGTCGCCGAGATCCTGTGCCGCTTCGGTGGTGGAAAAGTCCATGGTCTCGTGAATCCTTCGGGGAGTTAGCGGTTGGCTCGGGGCAGGCCCAGCGCCACCATGCCGATGATGTCGCGCTGCACTTCGTTGGTGCCGCCGCCGAAGGTCAGGATCAAGCAGGCCCGGTGCATCCGCTCGACGCGGCCGCGCAGCAGCGCTCCCGGTGAGTCCTGACGCAAGGTGGCCGCGGTGCCGAGCACCTCCATCAGCAGGCGGTAAGCCTCGGTGGCCAGCTCGGTGCCGAACACCTTGGCCGCCGACGCATCCGCGGGCGACGGCGAGGCCGCATCCGATGACGCGAGCTCCCAATTGATCAGCTTGAGGACCTCGACCTTGGCGTGCACACGGGCCAGGTTGAGCTGCACCCATTCCGAATCGATGAGCCGGGCGCCGACGGCGTCCTTGGTGTTCTGCGCCCATTCCCGTACCTGGTTGAGCGCCATGATGATCGGCATCGCCGACACCAGCGCGACACGCTCGTGGTTGAGCTGGTTGGTGACCAGCTTCCAGCCGCCGTTCTCCTCACCGACCCGGTTGGCGACCGGGACGCGGACGTCCTGGTAATAGGTGGCGCTGGTGTCCACGCCGGCCATGGTGTGCACCGGTGTCCAGGAGAAGCCTTCGGCGCTGGTCGGCACGATCAGCATCGAGATGCCGCGGTGCTTCTTGGCTTCGGTGTTGGTGCGGGCCGCCAGCCAGACGTAGTCGGCGTAGGCGATCAGGCTGGTCCACATCTTCTGGCCGTTGACCACATAGTCGTCGCCGTCGCGCACCGCGGTGGTCCGCAGGTTGGCAAGGTCGGTGCCGGCGCCGGGTTCGGAGTAGCCGATCGAGAAGTGCAGGTCACCAGAGGCGATCTTGGGCAGATAGAACTTCTTCTGCTCCTCGGTGCCGAAGGCCATGATCGTTGGCGCGACGCTGTTGATGGTCAGGAACGGCACCGGTGCACCGGCGATTGCGGCCTCGTCGGTGAAGATCAGCGAGTCCATCGGCGAGCGGTCCTGGCCGCCGTACTCCTTGGGCCAGTTCAGGGTGAGCCAGCCGTCCTTGCCCATCTGTGCGACGGTCTCGCGGTAGACGTTGCCCTCGCCGACCTCACCTGACGTCGAGCTCAACGCCTCGCGGCGTTCCGGGGTCATCAGCTTGGCGAAGTACGAGCGCAGTTCGCGACGCAGCTCCTCCTGCTCAGGGGTATAACTGATGCGCATTCGGCCACCCTCCAGTAGTAGGTGAATCGCGCGGCAGCCTGCATCAACGGCTACCCATTCGCCACCCTGGTTGTAACACGTTCTAGTCTGAGGGTCCAGCGACCGTCTCGCCGAACGCGTTCGCCGCTGGTCGTATGGTGGGTCCTAGTTAGCCACAGCCCATGTTCAAGGAGGATGCCGTGCGGGTGATAGTCGACCACGATCGCTGCGAAGGCAACGCGGTGTGCCTGGGAATCGCGCCCGATATCTTCGACCTCGACGACGAGGATTACGCGGTGGTAAAGACCGATCCGATTCCCGCCGACGAGGAGGCGCTGGCCGAGCAGGCGATCCTCGAATGCCCGCGTGCGGCCCTCAAGCGCGAAGACTAGAGGTATTCATAACCGCCGGCGACGATGCAGTGGGGGCACCCCCAGCCGCGCAGCGGCGAGGAGGACGCCAGCGATGAGGAGGAGGGGCGTACACGGATGACTAGCAGCACGAAAGCGACCGATCTGTCCGGGAAGGTCGCGGTGGTGACCGGTGCGGCCGCAGGGTTGGGCCGGGCCGAGGCGATTGGTTTGGCCCGTGCCGGCGCCACTGTCGTGGTCAACGACATCGCCGCAGCACTGGATGCTTCCGACGTCATCGAGGAGATCACCGCCGCCGGCGCTAAGGCCGTGGCGGTCACCGGCGACATCAGCCAACGTACGACCGCCGACGAGCTGGTCAGCTGCGCCGACGGGCTGGGCGGCTTGAGCATCGTGGTGAACAACGCCGGGATCACGCGCGACCGGATGCTGTTCAACATGTCCGACGAGGAGTGGGACGCGGTGATCGCGGTGCACCTGCGCGGCCATTTCCTGCTGACTCGCAACGCCGCCACGTACTGGCGCCAGAAGGCGAAGGATTCGGACGGCTCGGTCTATGGCCGCATCATCAACACCTCGTCGGAAGCGGGGTTGGTGGGGCCGGTGGGCCAAGCCAACTACGGCGCCGCCAAGGCCGGCATCACCGCGCTGACCCTGACGGCGGCTCGGGCGCTGGGCCGCTACGGAGTTTGCGCCAATGCAATCTGCCCGCGGGCGAGGACCGCGATGACCGCCGATGTGTTCGGGGAGGCCCCCGAGGTCGGCGACGGCCAGATCGATCCGCTCTCGCCGGAACATGTGGTGACCCTGGTACGGTTCCTCGCATCACCCGCGGCCAGCGCCGTCAACGGCCAGGTATTCATCGTCTACGGCCCGCAAGTGACGCTGGTGGCGGCGCCCAGCGTCGAGCAACGCTTCACCGCCGACACGCAGGCCTGGGAGGCGCAAGAGCTGAGCGCGACGCTAGAGAATTACTTTGCTGGACGCGACCCGGAACGCAATTTCGCCGCGACCGGGGTAATGGAGTAATCGTCCGAGTTATTAGACACGTGTATCGTTTCGAGCGAACTAGAACACGTTGCAGGATGGGCTTCACCACAATGGTTCTGACCTGGCAAAACTACTAACTTTTGTCTAATTTTGCCGTTCTTTGACACTGCGAACATGTTCTAGTTACGATGATCCGGCTCACGCGGAGCGCCGTCGGCTGAGAAAGAAGTCAAGGCGCGCCAACCGGGGATGCAGAGCTTCGCTCTGAGCTTGCAGGCACCCCGCGCGAGAAGGGAAACCAGGTTGATCGAACAGCTCGCGGTCCCGGCTCGGGCCGTGGGCGGGTTCGTGGAAATGGCGCTGGAAACCTTCCGCGCGATATTTCGTCGACCTTTTCAGTACCGCGAGTTCCTCGACCAGACCTGGATGATCGCCCGAGTCTCGCTGGTCCCCACCCTGCTGGTCGCCATTCCGTTCACCGTCCTGGTGGCATTCACGCTCAACATTCTCCTTCGCGAAATCGGTGCCGCCGACCTGTCCGGGGCCGGCACCGCATTCGGCACCATCACCCAGCTCGGACCCGTCGTCACCGTTTTGGTGGTGGCCGGAGCGGGCGCCACTGCGATCTGCGCCGACCTGGGCGCTCGCACCATTCGTGAAGAAATCGACGCCATGCGGGTATTGGGCATCGATCCGATCCAGCGCCTGGTGGTGCCCAGGGTGCTGGCATCGACGTTCGTCGCACTGCTACTGAACGGACTGGTTTCGGCGATCGGTATCGCCGGCGGCTACGTGTTCTCCGTCCTGTTGCAGGGCGTCAACCCCGGTGCGTTCGTCAACGGGCTTACCGTGCTCACCCACCTCGGCGAGCTGGTGCTCTCTGAAATCAAGGCGTTGTTGTTCGGCGTGGTCGCCGGCCTCGTTGGCTGCTATCGCGGGCTTACGGTCAAAGGTGGCCCAAAGGGTGTGGGAGTGGCCGTCAACGAGACGGTGGTGTACGCGTTCATCTGCCTGTTCGTGATCAACGTGATCATGACGGCAATCGGCGTTCGGGTGCTGTCCCGGTGACCGTATGAGTTACGACGCCTCGCTACGCATTCGCCGCTTCTTCTCCCGGTTCGCCGGGCCGCTAGACAATTTCGGCGAACAGGCGCTGTTCTACGGCGAATCGATGCGCTACATCCCGAACGCGCTCACCCGCTACCGCAAAGAGACGATCCGGCTGATCGCCGAGATGACAATGGGAACTGGGGCGTTGGTCCTGATCGGCGGAACAGTGGGTGTCGCAGCGTTTTTGACCTTGGCGTCCGGCGGTGTGATCGCGGTACAGGGTTACGAATCGTTGGGCAACATCGGCATCGAGGCGTTGACCGGATTCCTGTCGGCGTTTCTCAACGTCCGCATCGTCGCACCGGTGGTGGCCGGTATCGCGTTGGCCGCCACCATCGGCGCCGGTACCACCGCCCAGCTGGGAGCAATGCGGGTCGCCGAGGAAATCGACGCCATCGAGTCGATGGCCGTGCACTCGGTGTCGTATTTGGTGTCCACCCGGCTGATCGCCGGTCTGATCGCAATCGTTCCGCTGTATTCGCTGGCGGTGCTGGCGTCGTTTTTCGCCGCGCGGTTCACCACGACGTTCATCAACGGGCAGTCGGCCGGTTTGTATGACCATTACTTCAACACGTTTCTGATACCCACCGATCTGCTGTGGTCCTTCCTGCAAGCCATCGTGATGTCGATTGGAGTGATGCTGATCCATACGTACTACGGCTACAACGCTTCTGGCGGTCCGGTGGGTGTCGGTCTGGCAGTCGGCCAAGCCGTGCGGACGTCGCTGATCGTCGTCGTTGTTATTACTCTGTTCATCTCGCTGGCGGTCTACGGCGCATCCGGTAATTTCAACCTTTCCGGGTAGGGGGACGATGGCAAGCACCGGGGCGCAACGCACACACGTCAGGCTGGCAGCGGCGCTGCTGGCCTGTGTGTTGGCGGCCTTTGTGGTGCTGACCTACCTGTCCTATACCTCGTTTTTTTCATCGTTCGACACCGTTACTGTCACCGCGCCGCGCGCCGGGCTGGTGATGGACCGCGGCGGAAAGGTCAAGTACCGCGGCATCCAGATCGGCAAGGTCGACAACATCAGCTACACCAACAACCAGGCGCAGCTGACGCTGGCGATCGACAGCGGCGAGCTGCGCTACATTCCGGCCAATGCGCCGGTCCACATCGCCAGCAACACGATTTTCGGCGCCAAGTCGGTGGAGTTCATTCCACCCAAGTCACCATTGACGACCTCGCTTCGTCCCGGCGCACACCTGGCCACCTCGGCGGTTTCGCTGGAAGTCAACACGCTGTTTCAGTCGCTCACCGACTTGTTGCACAAGATCGACCCGGTCGAGCTGAACGGGACGTTGAGCGCGCTGGCCGAGGGTTTGCGCGGACACGGCAACGACTTGGGGGCCCTGCTGTCGGGACTGAATACCCTTACACAGCAGACGAATCCGCTATTGCCGACGTTACAGAAGGATTTCCAGAGGACGGCCACGGTGTCCAACATTTACGCCGACGCGGCGCCTGATCTGGTCACTGTGTTCAACAACACGCCAACGATCGCCCGAACGGTCGTGGATCAGCAGAGCAACTTGAATCAAAGCCTGCTGGCGGCGATCGGGTTGTCCAACAACGCCTATGACACGTTGGCGCCGGCCGAGCAGGATTTCATTGCGGCCATCAAGCGCCTGCGGGCCCCGCTGAAGGTGGCCGGGGACTACTCACCGGAATTCGGCTGTCTGTTCGCCGGGATCGAGCGCGGTATCGAGGAATTCGCACCCTTGCTCGGTGTGCGCAAGGCGGGCCTGTTCACCTCGTCGAGCTTCATCCTGGGTGCCCCGTCGTACACGTACCCGGAGAGCCTGCCAATCGTCAACGCCTCCGGTGGCCCGAACTGCCGTGGCCTGCCTGACATTCCGACCAAGCAGAGCGGTGGGTCCTGGTATCGGGCACCGTTCCTGGTCACCGACAACGCCTACATCCCCTACGAGCCGTTCACCGAAATGCAAGTGGACGCGCCCTCGACCTTGCAGTGGTTGTTCCACGGGTCGTTCGCAGAACGGGACGACTTCTGATGGCCGACGGAGGTTACGAATCACATCGTTCGATGTTGGCGAAGGTCGGCATCTTCACCGTGACGATGCTTTTGGTGGCCGTGGGGTTGGTCGTGATTTTTGGCGAGTTCCGGTTCGGACCGGAGAACACCTACCACGCCAACTTCATCGACGCGACGCGGTTGAAGGGGGGCCAGAAGGTCCGCATCGCCGGGGTGCCGGTGGGCTCGGTCAAGGGTGTCACGCTCAACCCAAACAACACTGTGGACGTCACTTTCGGACTCGACAAGCGATACACGCTGTACTCGTCGACCCGTGCCGTGATTCGCTACGACAACCTCGTCGGTGACCGGTTTTTGGAGATCACCTCGGGCCCAGGAGAACTGCGCAAACTCCGGCCGGGGGCGACCATCGACCAGCAGCACACCCAGCCGGCGCTGGATCTCGATGCGCTTCTCGGCGGCCTGCGCCCGGTGCTCAAGGGCTTGGACGCCGACAAGATCAACACGGTCAGCAGCTACGTGATCGACCTGCTGCAGGGTCAGGGCGGAGCGCTGTCCAATCTGCTGGCCAACACCAATTCATTCGGGTCGACGTTAGGTGCGCGTGATCAGGTGATCGGCGATGTGATCAATAATCTCAACGCCGTACTTACAACCGTGGACGCCAAGGGGGCACAGTTCTCGACCAGCGTTGATGAGCTGCAGAAGTTGATCACTGGGTTGGCGCAGGGACGCGACGCGGTGGCCGGCGCCATCCCGCCACTGGCCTCGACGACCTCGGATCTGACTGATTTCCTGAAACGCGGACGCCGACCGCTGCAGGGCGTCATCGAGAACACCCGTCCGATCGCAACCGAACTGGACGATCGAAAGGCCGAGGTGGACAACGACATTGAGCAACTCGGCGAGGACTATCTGCGGCTGTCCGCGCTCGGCGCGTACGGGGCGTACTTCAATATCTACTTCTGCTCGGTGACGATCAAGATCAACGGGCCGGCCGGTAGCGACATCTCAATCCCAATGGGCGGACAGCCGGATCCCAGCAAGGGGAGGTGCGCTTTTGCCAAGTAAGCCAAATCGCAGACAAGACAGGGACCCCCTCCGCACCGGCATCTTCGGTGTGGTCCTGGTCTTCTGCATTGTTTTGGTTGCGTTCGGCTATACCGGGCTGCCGTTCTGGCCGCAGGGCCGGTCTTACACCGCCTACTTCAGCGACGCAGGCGGGCTCGCCCCTGGAAACGACGTTTACGTGTCGGGGATCAAGGTCGGTCAGGTGCAATCGCTGGGATTGGCCGGCGACACCGCCAAGGTGACGTTTACCGTCAATCGTCACGTCAATGTCGGCAACCAATCGCTGGTGGCGATTCGAACCGAGACCATCCTCGGGCAGCGGTCGATCGCGGTGACGCCGGCAGGCTCCGGTACCGCCACCACGATTCCGCTGAGCAGGACGACGACGCCGTATGCCTTGGGCTCCGCGCTGGAGGATCTGGGCCACAACGCAGGCGACTTGGATAAGCCCCAGTTCGAGAAGTCATTGCAGGTTCTCACCGACGCCCTGCACGACGCCACCCCGCAACTGCGCGGCGCGCTGGACGGTGTGACATCGCTGTCTCGCACGTTGAACCGCCGCGACGAGGCATTGGAAAGCCTGCTGGCACATGCCAAGTCGATAACAGCCATACTTGCCGAGCGCGCCGGGCAGGTTAATAAGCTTATCCTGGATGGCAACCAGTTGTTCGGCGCGCTGGATGCGCGGCGCGCAGCGCTGGCCGAGCTGATCGCCGGCATCGATGATGTCTCCCTACAGCTTTCCGGTTTCGTGGCTGATAACCGCAAGGAATTCGGCCCGGCGCTGAGCAAGCTCAACCTGGTTCTGGACAATCTCAACGAGCGCCGTGACTACATCAGTGAGGCGCTGAAACGGTTGCCCCCTTACGCGACCACGCTCGGGGAGGTGGTCGGCTCCGGTCCCGGCTTCAACGTCAATGTGTTCAGCGTGCTGCCGGCACCGATGGTCGGGATAATGTTCGACGCCGTGTTCCAGCCGGGCAAGCTTCCGAACAGCTTCGCCGACTACCTCCGTGGGCTGGTGCAGGAGCGCTGGCGGATTAGGCCGCAGTCGCCATGACCGTGTTGTCTGCTATCAGGGAGCGTCGCCGCGGAACACGGCTGACGCTGGCCGTGCTGCTTGCCGTTTTTCTCGCGGTGGGTGCGTATTTGGTGTGGCCGGCTCGGACCGGCAACAAGATCGTGGGCTACTTCACCTCGGCGGTCGGGCTGTATCCCGGCGACCAGGTTCGGGTTGTCGGGGTGCCGGTCGGCAAGATCGAGTCGATTGAACCGCGCGCAGAAGACGTAAAAGTCACCATGTCTGTGGACCGGGACGTCAAGATTCCCCAGGACGCTCGGGCGGTCATCATGGCGCCCAATCTGGTTGCGGCACGCTACATCCAGCTGGCTCCCGCCTACACGGGAGGACCGGCGATGCCCGCCGGGGCAAGCATCGAGCTGTCTCGCACCGCCGTCCCGGTGGAATGGGACGAGGTCAAACAGGCATTAAGCGACCTGGCCAAGCAGCTGAGTCCCGCGGCCGGACAGATGCAAGGACCGCTCGGCAAGGTGATCAACCAGGCCGCAGACACCTTCAACGGCAACGGCGACTCATTCCACAACGCGCTGCGTGAGCTCTCGCAAGTCGCTGGCAGATTGGGTGATTCGCGCACCGATGTCTTCGGCACGGTGAAGAACCTGCAGGTGCTGGTCGCCGCACTGTCGTCGAGCAACGAACAGATCGTCGCATTCTCCGGCCATGTGGCATCGGTGTCGCAGGTGCTTGCCAAGAGCTCAAATCATCTCGACCAGACCCTGGCCACGCTTAACCAAGCGCTGGTGGATGTCAAAGGTTTTCTCCAACAGAACAACTCGACACTGATCGGAACGGTCGACAAGCTCAATGACTTAACCAAAGTATTGAGTGATCAGAGCGGGGACATCGAACAAGTCCTGCACGTGGCAGGCCCCGGGATCGCCAACTTCTACAACATTTATGACCCCGCCCAGGGCACGTTGAACGGCCTGTTGTCGATCCCGGAGTTCTCCAACCCGGTCCAGTTCATCTGCGGCGGCTCATTCGAGACGCCCGCCGGGCTGTCGGCACCGGAGTACTACAAGCGGGCTGAGATCTGCCGGGAGCGGTTGGGCCCGCCGCTGCGTCGCCTGACCTTCAACTACCCGCCGATCATGTTCCACCCGCTCAATTCGATTACGGCCTACAAGGGCCAGATCATCTACGACACCCCGGCCACCCAAGCCAAGGCGCAGACACCGATTCCAGACCTGAAATGGATACCGGCCCCCGGTGTTCACCCGCCCAGCCCGACAGACTTGCAGGCCTTGTTGGTCCCGCCAGTCCCGAATGGCGCCCCGCCGCCCGGGCCCGTACCCGCATCGGGCGCGTTCGGTC
>NZ_JBAUZA010000363.1:0-2640 GCF_049585075.1 Mycobacterium sp. | reverse complement strand
GGTCGGGGGTCATTCCATTTCGCGCTGATCACCCGCCACGGGTCGGCGTAGCGGCCCGGGTAGCGGTAGTACGGTGAGCGACGTTTGAGCAGCTCGTGAGCCAGCGGCGCGGCCAGCCGCGCAGGATAGCGCCGCCAGCTCATCCGGTCGGCCAGTTCGGCAAGCAGTTGCGGCCACGAAACCCGTTGGAATTTCAGGGCTTCCACCGAACGCACGGTGTCCATCCAGTCGGTGGCGAACCAGTCGGTGTCGCTATCCGGGTTGCCTTTGCGCCCGGCCGGCATCCCACCGACTAAGCCCATGGCCGCGGCGCTGGCCCGCGTGATGTCGCCTTGGACCTGGCGGTGCGAGTCGTCGCCGCCGATCAGCAGTGTCTCGCCGACCACCGCCGCGGTGGTGGCGGCGACGAAGGCACGCGCCACATCTCTCACGTCGACGGTCTGAATGCGCCCGTCGACCGGCAGCGACGCCTCGAAATAGAGCGTGTCCAGGTCGACGTCGAAGCGCGGCTCGGCGGTCAGCACGCCGCCCAGCCGCAGCACCACCCAGTCCAGCTCCGAACCGCGCACCAGCTGCTCGGCTTCCACCTTGTGGGCGCCGTAGGTATCGGATGGCCGCAGCGCGGTGTCCGCGGTGAGCACGTCGGTGATGCGGTGTGGGTTACGTGCGCCGTAGGCGGCGACGCTGGAAGCTTGAATGAATCGTGGCGGCGCCGGCAGCGTTTTGGCCGCGTTGATCAGGAACCCGGTGGCGTCGACGTTGACGCGGCGGGCCAACGCCGGCCGCGCGTAGCACGCCGGCGGAATCATCGCGGCAAGGTGGATGATCGCCGCGGGCGAGACGTCGCGCAGCAGCGCCGCGACGGCGGCCGGATCGGTGAGATCGGTCCACCGGACATCGGTGGCGGGCAGCAGAGTCGCTGCCTTCTTGCGGTTAGTCGGGATGTCGAGGTCGGTGGCGACGACACGACGGCCGTCGGCTCGCAGCTGCCGCACGGTCGCGGACCCGACCAACCCGAACGCTCCGGTGACCAGCACAGTCTCGGTCAATTGGGCCTCCTCGCTCGCCTAGGGTCTATTTCGCGACGAGACGAAGCGGAATATACCGTTATTCGGCTACGGCGGGCGCGACAACCGCAGCAAGGTGCGGATGACTGGCGGCCTTGACCTGTTCGAACAGCTCGCAGTAATACGGCAAGCACTCGGCCATCGCCTGCTCGGTGGTGAACAGCGGCTGATAGCCAAGATCGCGCTGCGCCTTAGCCACCGAGAAGTAGTTGTCGAGGTAAAGCCGTTCTACCGCAAGGGGTTCCAGTGGTGGCTGCGGAAGTCCGAATCGGAAGTGCAGCCGCTGCCATATCGACATGACGTCGCGCACCAGCCGCCCCGATACTCGTGTGCGCGGCCAATGCACGCCACAATTCTCGACAACCGGCCGCGCGAATTCGAACATGTTGATCGGTTCGGCGTCGTTGATGAAGTAGGCCTGGCCGGGCGCGGTGCCGCCCGGCACCAAGTGTCCGGCGGCCAGGATGAAGCCGTGAATCAGGTTGTGTACGTAAGAGTTATCCAGTTTGGCGCTCTTGCTGCCGATGAGGACTTTGACGTGGCCGGCGACGACGCTTTCAAACAGCCTGCGGAACATCGTCTGGTCGCCGCGGCCCCAGATGCCGCTGGGCCGGATGGAACACGTCAGTAATCCCTTAACCCCGTTCTGCGACAGCACGAACTTCTCGGCGACCACTTTGGTCTCGGTGTACAGGTCGTTGAATCGGCTGGTGTACGGCAGCGTTTCGTCGCCACCGGATATGCGGTGACCACCCATCACCACGCTGTTCGACGCGGTGTAGACAAACCGCTTGGCTCCCGCCTTCTGCGCGGCGTGCACCAGGTTCTTGGTTCCTTCGACGTTGACGGCGAAGCTGCGTTGGCGGTACTCGTCGCTGACCGACTTGCCGCCCATCAGCTCGATGACCGCTGCGGTGTGAAAGATGGTGTCGATGCCGTCGACGGACGCGGCGACGGTGTCGGGGTCGCAGATGTCGCCCTGCAGCACCTCTAGGCTCGCGTGAGCCGGCAGCGGCGAGGGCGCACGGTCGAACGACCGCACCTGGTAGCCACGGTCGAGCAGCGTGGTCACCAGGTTGGCGCCGACAAACCCCGAGCCGCCGGTAACCAGGATTCGGCCCAACTCGGTGGTCGGCGATGTTCCAGAAGTGTCAGCCATGGCCAGAGAATAACTGAAACGTGTTCCAGTTTCGAGCACAAGCCATCAAACTGGTTTCCGTTTCAAGAATCTTCCGGATCGTTGGCGGCCAGCGCATCGGCCACCCGCTTACGCGCTCCAGCTAAGTGCTCCTCGCAGCGTTTTGCCAGTTGCTCGCCTCTTTCCCATAAGGCTAGCGATGCGTCGAGGTCCAGCCCGCCCTGCTCGAGAAGACGCACAACCTCGATCAGCTCATCTCGACATTTTTCATACCCGAGCTGACTAATAGGTGTAGCCTCTTCGGGCTTGCCGGCTTTGTCGCCCCTGTCAGGCCCCATCTGTTCGCCCTTCGCTGATCGCCGCGACGGAGCCGTCGGCAACTCGAACCCGCAGCTTGGTTCCGGCCGGGGCATCGTCGGTCGAGCGCAGCACCGC
>NZ_JBAUZA010000362.1:0-13808 GCF_049585075.1 Mycobacterium sp. | reverse complement strand
GTGGCCGCCACGGCGGCGCCGGTGCACAGCACCGCGGCACCCGGATACGTCGACGAGCCGGCCATCACCCCGGTCACACCCTGGGTGTACTTGTCGTCGTGCGGTCCGGGTATCGGCCAGCGCGCGGCGACGTCGGCAGCATCGAAGCCCAGCAGGTCAGTGTCTGGCAGCTCCAGACCGATGTCGATGAGGCGAACGCGGCCGCAGTCGGCCAGCGCGTGTACCGGCTTCAGGCCGCCGAAGGTGACGGTCAGCGCGGCGTGCACGGCCGGACCGGTAATCGCACCGGTCGCCGCGTCGACGCCACTGGGAATGTCAACGGCGACAACCGGAATCGCCTTGGCAGCTTCGAAGACTTCGGCCGCGTCCGGCCGCAGCGGCCCTGAGCCAGAGATACCCACGACACCGTCAATGACTAAATCTGTTGCCGCAGAGACCTTTTCGACGACGCGTCCGCCTGCCTTCCGGAACGCCGCCAGCCCCTTCTGGTGGGTTCGTTCCGGTTTGAGCAGTATCGCGTCGGCGGCCGCGCCGCGACGGCACACGAAGGTCGCCGCCCACAGCGCGTCGCCGCCGTTGTCGCCGGAGCCGACGACCGCGCACACCCGGCGTCCGGCAACCCCGCCGGTGCGGGTGATCAGCTCGCCGATGATCGCGTTGGCCAGCCCATAGGCCGCCCGCCGCATCAACGCGCCGTCGGGCAGGCTGGCCAACAGCGGCGCTTCGGCCTCGCGGATCGCGTCAGCCGAGTAGTAGTGCCGCATCTGGCCCAGAGTACGGGTCCGCGAACGCGCGTGACGGCTACTCGGACTCAGCAGGGGAACGGAGCTGCGCCGGAGTCACCGGCGGGCGGCCGCGTCCGCGTGCCATCGGATAGAACAACAGGCCGATGAAGATCGCCGCGAAGTGCCCGATCGCAGTGAACTTCGGATCGATGATCACGGGTCCGATGAAGAGGACGATCAAGACAGCGAGGTAACCCCATCGCCACGGTTTCGCGATGTGATAGCTGAGCACGGCGACCACGCCGACCAAGAAGTAGCTGACCCCGATGTCACGGGCGTACACCAGCCGTTCCGGGGCCAGGTGATGCTGGATCGCCAGGTAGAGCAAGCCTTCGCTGATATAAGTTGCACTGACGTGCGCAGTCAATCCGATGGTAAGCCAACGGATTTGGCCGAGCCACTGCTCTGCCGGAGCAAGGAACAACGTGAACAGCACAAGGTACGGCGTCCAGTAGCGGCCATCGATCCAGAGCAGGCTTTCAAACAGCACTCTGAGCGGATCAGTCGCCAATTCGTGCAGATTCGTGGAGCCGTGGACCAGCACAGTGTGCAATTCGCGGCGGCCCAGTGTGTGCTGAATGATCGTGGTGACTAGCAGCACGGTCAGCCACACGTAGGTCAAAGGCGCGCTGCGGGCGAATCGCCACGCTGCGGCCAGCCAGCCCTTGAGTCGCGCCTGGATGGATGCGGTCCCCACGCGGTTTACCGTATCGGTTGCGCAATTACGAAACCGTACGTATCGTAATTGCGGATGACGAAAGGATTCGCCTCGAAGCGCAGCCGCTATACCGGCCGGCCTTTCACCACTCCCACCGCCGACATTGCCGCAGCGCTTGGACAAGTCAGCATCCCGACGTTGTTGCTGTCGCTGGTGCACATCACTGGCGACCCCCGCTTCATCCGAGACTTCAAGCCCGCCGGGATCTTTCTCAACGAGGTCCAGGGATTTATGTCCGAGGAAGACAAACAGCGCGCTCGGGTGGAAGCGTTACCCGTGATCGCCGATTACCGCGACCGCGGTTGCCCCGAGCCCGCCCCGCTGCCGCGGGAGCTGATCAAAGAAATGATGGACTGGGCGGTCTGCGAGACCGTGCCGGACGATTATCTGTCGCTGCTCGCCGAAGAAATGGATCTCGACGGCGTCGATCCGCGTCGCCCCACGCCGTTGGACGCTGACCGCGCGGAGGAACTGCCCGTTGTGGTCATCGGCTGCGGCGAGTCAGGAATTCTGGCCGGAATTCGCTTGAAGCAGGCCAACATTCCATTCACCATCGTGGACAAGAACACCGGACCCGGTGGAACCTGGTGGGAGAATACTTACCCCGGGGCGCGCGTGGATGTGGCAAACCACTTCTACTGCTACAGCTTTGAGCCGAGCAACGACTGGACGCACTTTTTCGCCGAACAGCCGGAGCTGCAGAACTACTTCACCACGGTGATGGACAAGCACGGTCTCGGCGACCACGTGCGCTGGCAGACCGAGGTTATTGCCGCCGAGTGGGACGACGAGGACGGCATGTGGACGGTCACGGTACGCGAGCCTGACGAGGGGCTCACCACGATGCGGGCGCGTGCCGTCATCACCGCGGTCGGCCAGCTAAACCGGCCCCACCTACCGGAGTTCGAGGGTGCCGCGAGCTTTCGGGGACCTTCGTTTCATTCCGCGGAGTGGGACCACTCGGTCGACTTGACCGGCAAGCGGGTGGCGCTGATCGGTGCCGGCGCCAGCGGCTTTCAGATCGCGCCCGCCATTGCCGACGACGTCGCGCACCTCACCGTTTTCCAGCGCACCGCGCAATGGATGTTTCCCAACCCGATGTACCACGACTCTGTCGGTGACGGCGTGCGCTGGGCGATGGACCACCTGCCGTATTACGGGCGTTGGTATCGATTCCTGGTTCTGTGGCCCGGTTCCGACAAGGGGCTCGACGCGGCGCGGGTCGATCCTTCCTACCCCGACCAGGACTACGCGGTCAGCGAAATCAACGCCGCCGCTCGGATAATGTTCACCGACTGGATCACCAATCAGCTTGACGGAGAACAGGATCTGTTGGCCAAGGTGCTCCCCGACTATCCGGCCACCGGGAAACGGACGCTGCAGGACAACGGAACCTGGCTGCGCACGCTGCGTCGCGACGACGTCGACTTGGTGCGCACGCCGATCCAGCGAATCACCCCTGATGGCGTCGTCACCGCCGACGGCGCCGTCCACGATGTCGATGTGATCATCTACGCCACCGGGTTTCGGCACACCGATGTGTTGTGGCCGATGACCATCACTGGCCGAGATGGTGTCGACTTGCACCGGGTGTGGGGCTCGCGACCGTACGCCTACCTGGGCATCACCGTTCCGGGGTTTCCCAACTTTTTCCTCGTCTACGGCCCGGGCGCTCATCTTGCCCATGGCGGCAGCCTGATCTTCAATTCCGAGTTGCAAATGCGCTACATCAACAGCTGCCTGGCGCACCTCGTCGAGGCGAACATCCACTCGGTCGAACCGACCGCCGAGGCGGCCCGCGCCTGGCATCAACGCACCCAGTCCGAAATCAAGCAGATGGTCTGGTCGCACCCGGCGGTCAAACACTCCTACTTCAAAAACGTCGACGGCGAAATCCATACCGTCAGCCCGTGGCGGCTCAACGAATACTGGGCCGCCACCCGCGAGCCCGACTGGTCGCAGTTCGTCATCACCAACCGGCCGTAATGAGACATTTGCGTTGCGATGTCTCATGCGTTACCGTGTGATCGCTCTCACAAAAATTTAAGCTGCCGCACAGGCTGGCTTAAGGCTTGAGGCACGTCTGCAGGCGGATGGAGGAGCGATGTTCAACAACCCACCCGAGCATCGTTCAGCCCGTCCGCAGCGCAAGCGACTGATCGCTACCGTTGTCGCTGTCGTCGGCGCAAGCGTCATCGCGACCACCCCGGGCGCCTCGCCCGCGCTGCATGTCTCCGACATCCGGCTGACCGCCGGCGATTCGTTCCAGCCCGCGCTTGACCAGCTTCTGGCCGCCATGCAGCAGGCGGTGACCTCCGACTCATCGCTGCCGTTTGCCACCCCGGACAGTGACGCGATGTTGCTCACGGGTCTGCAGAACACGAACTATGAATTGCTCTCGGCCGGACTCTCGCGGGTCACCGAGCTTTTCAACGGGGTCTTCTTTCAATCGCCCGAGGCGGTGGCCGGCGACGCCGCCGATTCCCGCCAGTACTTCCAATTCTTCACCCCCGACATCTACTACCACGCGACAGCGGGCCTTGCCCCTGGCGCGACCTACGAGCTCACCGGCATCGTCGGCAAAGGGACCGAAGCGCTAGCCATCGCCACCGAAAAAATCACCGGCTCGACCGCCGTCAGCGAGAGCAGTCTGGAACTCGATCACGGCCTGGTGGTCAATCCCGACGGCACCTTCACCGTCGACATCGGCCCCACCGAGCCAAGCGGCGCAGTCAATTTCATCAATGACACCGACGCCACTACCAATGGTGATGCCTCCCTGCTGATTCGAGACGTGCTGGGCGACTGGGCCCAGGGCCCGGGCAGCATCAGCATCCACTGCGTGGCCGACTGCCCCGCGTTCTTCTCCATACCGGACACCGGAATATTTCCCAGCGGGGACGCGGCGACGGCCGCTACGCCGATCACCTCGGTCGACTCGTTGTTGACCACGTTGTTCACCGCCTTCGGCAACATCGTTGGCCCTTTCAACCAAGAAAACATGAGCCTGGCCGAGGTTGCCGGAATCGAACTGCCGCCCAACACCATGAGTCCGCTGGCCTCGGAAACGAGCGTGTTCGCGACCGGTCTACCGAGTGCAGACGTCTCCGGTGGGAATTTCCACCTGGATCCCGGCGAAGCGCTGATTGTGAAAGTGCCCGACGTGCCATCGGCCTACAGCGGGATCGAGTTGATGAACGTCTTCGGCGCGGCGCTGCCGTCTACGTTGGCGCAGACCACGTTAAACAACACCACGGCATTCCACGACCCCGACGGATACACCTACTACGTTGTCAGCGCCACCAACCCGGGCGTGGCGAATTGGCTGGACAGCAACGGCGTTACCAGCGGTGAGATCTTCGCCCGATTCGAGAACCTGCCCGATGGCGCAGACCCGACCGGTCTGCCCGTGACGACCGAGGTGGTGCCGGTCCCCGATGTGGCCAGCTATCTGCCCGCCGACACCCCCACCGTCAGCCCCGCACAGTTTGCCGCCGACATGTCAGAGCGCGTGTTCTCCTATGACTACGCCTTGGATATGTCCCGGGAAAACGCCCAACCCGACTGGGTAACACAGGAATTGATACTCCACGGACTGCAGGGCGTGATGGGTAGCGACAATTTCGACGCAGTTTTCGGCAGCGAGCCGTTCACTCCGCTGGCGCTGAGGTTGACCCCGGCGTTGTCACCGGACTGGGCCACCGTCGATCACGACATCATGACCAATCCGGTCGGCAGCCTGGAGGCGATCTTCAACAATCTGCCCTTGGCGAGCAGCGACATCAACTTGCCCATGGACTTGGCGGTTGGCCAGACCGTGCTGTCGCTGTTGTTCCCCCAGCAGCTCGGGTCGTTGCTCAATGACACGCTGTTCGACCCGAACACCGGCATCATCGCCGGCTTCCTCAATGCCCGCGACGACCTGGCGACCGCGGTCCTGACCGCCAACAACGACTTCCCTTCTCAGCTAGGCAGTCTCGCCACGCTGGAGTGGGCGAACATGTCCGAGTTGGTGCAGTCGACCCCGGCCATCGACTTGGCCGACCTCGGCCTGCTGTTCAACCCCGACACCCTGCTCTCGGGTCTCTGACACCTCGACGAGCGGCTCGGTGGCGCCGAACGCCGTGTTGAGCCATTCGCTCATCGTCACGGCCAGCCGGGCTCGGTTCTCCCGCTTGATGATCGCGTGGCCGTCGTCGCTGAAAAGCAGGTAGCGCACGTTGCGACCGGCTGCGCGCAGTGCCTCGACAATCTGCTCGGATTCGCTGACCGGCACGTTGGTGTCGTGGGCGCCGTGCACCACCAGCAACGGCGCGGTCAACGCGTCGACGCGCCGCAGCGGTGACAGTTGCTCGAGCAGCTCGCGGTCGCTGATCGGGTGGCCGTACTTTGTGCCGGCCGCGTCGGCTATCCACTGCTCGGTGTTGTGATACCAGGTGGTGAGGTCACTCATCCCGCAGATGCTGATGCCCGCGGCGAACAAGGCCGGGTGGAATGTCATGGCCGCCATCGTGAGATAGCCGCCGTACGACCAGCCCGCGCAGGCGATGCGATGCGGTTCGGCCAGGCCGTTGTCGATGAGGAAACTCACGCAGTCCGCGACGTCGTCGATCGCCGCGAACCGCTTCTCCTGTTCGCAGGCGTGACCGAACGTCCGGCCAAAACCGCCCGAGCCGCGGACATTCGGTGTCAGAACGGTGATCCCGTTGTTGACCAGATGGGAGAAAATTTCGTTGTAGCCGGGCCGGGACTGGCCTTCGGGGCCACCGTGCAGGTAGATCACCGCGCCCGTACTCGCGGCGGCGGGCCGGTACAGCCATGCGTTGAGCCTCAGCCCGTCACGCGCTGTGATCGTCTCTGGGCGGGTGCCCGCGGAGAAACCGGGGACGATCGGACCGCGGCTGGGTTCACGGTCGATCGGTTCCCATTCTCGCGTGCGCGGATCCACCAACTCGACGGTTCTCGGCAACGACGGGCCCTCGACGGTCATCGCGACCATCGAGCCGCCCGCGCTGATCGACAACTCGCTTGCCACCATGCCCGGCAACGGGATCGGTTCGTCCAGCGTGTAGTCCGTGTACTGAAGAATCTGTAATTCACTGCGGCCCTGCACGTTCCATAACATTGCCACCGTTGACAGGTCATCACTGACCACAAACTCATCCAGATCACAGTCCGGCCGTTCGGCTACCACGAAGTAGCTGACGCCGTCCTGGGTAGCGGTCACCTCGAGCAACCGCGCGTGCTCGCAGCCATTTTCGCTGCGGATCAGTGCCCGCACGTATCCGCGGCCGAAGCGGCCACCCCGCGAGCCCGAGTGGCGCCGGTTCGTTTGGTAGGTCTTGGCCGGGCGGTACAGCTTGGTCCGCTCGCCATCCGGGCCGTGCCGCAGACGGCGCGGATGGTGGTCGTCGAGGATCACCCCGTTGTCCGTCGTCGACCCTGGATCGTATGGCAGCAACGCGATTTCGGTTTGGCCGTGCAGCATGATCAGTTCCCGATAGCCGCGCGGCCCGACCCGGATCAGCGACGCTCCAGCCCACGCGTCGACCAACCGGCCGCCGGATCGGCAGTCCAGGACCGTGCAACCACCATCGGCGGGATCGATCAGGCAGGATCGGCCTACCCCGTCCTCACCGGTCAGGATCGCCGCCACCTGGACGCCATCCCAGGCAATCAGCTCGGCGGTCCCGGCTTCTTCGCGATCGATGCGCCGGGCCATCCGATCGTCGGGATCGGTTGTGACGACCCAGATCTGTCTGCGGGTGCCGCCATCCGGTGCCACCTCGCAGGCCAGCCACTGACCGTCGGCGGAATGAATGACACGAGAGACCGGGCCCTCCACCGGCAGCTCGACATCGCGTGACGAACTCGCCCGCCAGCCGCGCAGGAATCGTTGCACCGCACGCGGATAGCCGCCGTCGTCGATGAGATGGGCGAACGCGGTGGCGTCCGGGGACAGTGATGCGCCGTAGAGTGCGCGCACCTGCTGCCCCATCGGATTACACCTCCATGTTCTGCAGCCACATCTCGAGCACCGCCAGCTGCCAGAGCGTGTTCGCGTCCAGCCTGGTCCGTGTCTCGTTCGGTGCGGCCATCAGTGCCTTGACGCTCTCGGCACGATACAACCCGCGACTGCGGGCCGCATCGTTGGTCAGCGCGTCAACCACCATGTCCAACAGCTCGCCGTGCAGGTGGCGGATGCTCGGCACCGGAAAGTGGCCCTTGGTCCGGTCGATCACCTCCGACGGTAGCAGCGCTCGCGACGCATCCTTCAGCACGCCTTTACCGTTCGAGGCCAGCTTCAGCTCGGGCGGGCACGTGGCCGCCAGCTCGACGAAGTCGTGGTCGAGGAATGGCACCCGGGCCTCCAGACCCCACGCCATCGTCATCGAGTCGACACGCTTGACCGGATCGTCGACCAGCATGACCTGAGTGTCTAGGCGCAGCGCCGCGTCCACCGCGGAGTCCGCGCCCGGCAACCCCTGATGTGCGCTTGCGAACGCGTGGCTCACGTCCTCGTCAATGCCGTACTCCGGGTTGAAGATGGACAGCACATCGTCGTGGTCGCGGTCGAAGAACACCTTGGCGTATGCCTCGGTGGTCTGTTCGCGGGCAATGTTGGCCAACGGCGGGTACCAGAAGTAACCGGCCAGAATTTCGTCGGCGCCCTGCCCGGACTGCACCACTTTTACCGACTTACTGACTTCTTCTGACAGCAGGTAGAAAGCCACGCAGTCGTGGCTGACCATCGGTTCATTCATCGCCGCAATGGTTTTCGGCACCGCAGGAATCAGCCGCGAGGAGTCGATGTGAATCTTGTGGTGGTCGGTCTCGAAGGTCTTGGCGACCAGGTCGGAGTAGAAGTACTCGTCGCCGGATTCACCGTCGGAGGCGTCGAAGCCGATGCTGAAGGTGGCCAGCCCATGCTGACCCTGCTCTGCGAGCAGCGCCACCACCACCGAGGAGTCGATGCCACCGGACAGCAGCACACCGACCGGCACGTCGGCGACCATCCGGCGTCTCACACCGGCACGCAACGCATCCATCAAAGCGGTCTGCCAGTCGGCGGCCGACCAGGACGCTTTGTCCGGATCCCGGCGAAACTCAGGGTCCCAGTAAACGGTGTCGGTCTGCGAACCGTCGGGCTGGATCACCCGCACCGTTGCCGGCGGCAGCTTGCTCACGCCGCGATAGACCGTGCGTGGCGCCGGCACCACGGAGTGGAACGTCATGTAGTGGTGCAGCGCTTGACGATCCAGTTCGGTGTCCACGCCGCCCGATTTCAGCAGCGCACGCACCGTGGATGCGAACCGCAGTCGGCCCGGCGAGGAAACCAGATACAGCGGCTTGATACCCAATCGGTCGCGCGCCATAGTGACCACCCCGGAGTCACGTTCGACGATGACGAACGCGAACATGCCCTTGAAGCGGTCGACGCAATGCGTCCCCCACTTGTGGAAGGCCTTGATCACGACCTCGCTGTCAGCTGTGGAGAAAAAGCGATAGCCGTCGGCCTGAAGCTCCTTGCGCAGCTCCCTGTAGTTGTAGATGCAGCCGTTGAACACCAGCGTCAGCCCGAGATCACTGTCGACCATCGGCTGGGCGCCGTGGGCGGAGAGGTCAATGATCGAGAGCCGCCGATGGCCGAAGGCCACCGGGCCGTGCGCAACCACGCCGTCGGAGTCGGGTCCGCGCGAGGTCATCGCAGCGGTCATCCGGACTACGGCGTCGACATCGGCCGCTTGGCCGTCGAAGCGGATCTCACCGCAGATACCGCACATGTCTCCTCTTCCGTCTAGGTCGAGTGTGCCCCACCCAGGTGTGAAACCAGCCACCTACTCGACGGTGACCGACTTGGCCAGATTCCGCGGCTTGTCGACGTCGTAACCGCGCGCCTGCGCTACTGAGGCGGCGAACACCTGCAGCGGGATCGTCGACAGCAACGGCTGGAAAAGTGTTGACACCGCCGGGATTTCGATCAAGTGGTCCGCATACGGGCGTACGGTGTCGTCGCCTTCCTCGGCAATCACGATGGTGATGGCGCCGCGGGTCTGGATCTCGCGGATGTTGGACAGCAGCTTGGCGTGCAGCATGGCCGAGCTCTTGGGGGACGGCATCACGACGATGACCGGCAGGCCGTCTTCGATCAGCGCGATCGGGCCGTGTTTGAGCTCGCCGGCGGCGAAGCCCTCGGCGTGCATGTAGGCCAGTTCCTTCAGCTTCAATGCACCTTCAAGCGCTACCGGGTAGCCGACATGGCGACCGAGGAACAGGATGGTCGACGCCTGAGCGAACTGATACGCCAGCGCTGCCACCGGCCCGATCTCGGCGATGACGCGGGCCACCAAGTTCGGCATGTACTCCAGCTCGCGGTACTCGCGCTCGACCTCGTCGGGATATTTGGTGCCGCGGGCCTGTGCCAGCGCCAAGCCGACCAGATAGTTGGCGGCGATCTGCGCCAAGAACGTCTTTGTCGACGCCACCCCGATCTCCGGTCCGGCGCGGGTGTAGAGCACCGCGTCGCATTCGCGCGGGATCTGCGAGCCGTTGGTGTTGCAGATGGCCAGGACCTTGGCCTTCTGCTCCTTGGCGTGCCGGACCGCCTCCAAGGTGTCGGCGGTCTCACCGGACTGCGAGATGGCCACCACGAGCGTGCTGCGGTCCAGCACCGGGTCGCGGTAGCGGAATTCGCTGGCCAGCTCCACCTCGACGGGAAGCCGGGTCCAGTGCTCGATCGCGTACTTGGCGAGCAGCCCCGAGTGATATGCGGTACCGCAGGCGACCACGAAAACCTTGTCGATCTCGCGCAGCTCCTGATCGGAGAGCCGCTGCTCGTCGAGCACGATCCGGCCGTCGACGAAATGCCCGAGCAACGTGTCGGCCACCGCGGTGGGCTGCTCGGCGATCTCCTTGAGCATGAAGTATTCGTAGCCGCCCTTCTCGGCGGCGGCCAGGTCCCAGTCGATATGAAAAGTTCGAGCACTTCTGGTCAGATCGTTGCCGTCGAAGTCGGTGATCCGGTAGCCGTCGGCGGTGATCACGACGGCCTGGTCCTGCCCGAGTTCCACCGCTTCGCGGGTGTGCCCGATGAACGCGGCCACGTCGGAGCCGACGAACATTTCGCCGTCGCCGATGCCGACGACCAACGGTGTGGAGCGGCGGGCGGCGACGATGGTGCCCGGCTCGTCGGCGTTGGCGAACACCAGGGTGAAGTGGCCTTCCAGGCGACGTAATACCGCTAACACTGAACCGGCGAAATCGCCGGCCGTCTCACCTTGGTGATACGCCCGCCCCACCAGGTGGACGGCGACCTCGGTGTCGGTGTCGCTGGCGAACTCCACTCCGTCGGCTTCCAGCTCGCGGCGCAGGATCGCGAAGTTCTCGATGATCCCGTTGTGGACGACGGCGATCTTGCCCGCAGCATCACGATGGGGGTGCGCGTTGCGGTCGGTGGGACGGCCGTGGGTCGCCCAGCGCGTGTGACCGAGGCCGGTGGAACCGGCCAATGCCGTCGGCTCGGTCTCCGCCAGCGCGCCCTCCAAGTTGGACAGTCGTCCGGCCCTCCGCCGCACCGTCAGCTTGCCCGCCCCGTCAACGAGCGCGATGCCCGCCGAGTCGTATCCGCGGTACTCCATCCGGCGCAGCGCGTCGACGACAACGTCGCGGGCAGGCTGCTGCCCGACGTAGCCGACGATTCCGCACATAGGTGACCAGGGTAGTGCAGCCGCCCCCCTGGAGCGGCTGCACTGGCCCGTCGTAGATGCAGTTTTGTCCGGAAAAAGCGCTCACTACCTGGGCATCTGCGTCTTCACCACAGACCCGGACTTGCTCCGGCTAGCCTGCCCGAAGCGACCGCCTGGCCCAGGCTGGTCAGTGTCCGCCGTGGCCGCCGTTCCAGCCACCCGGACCACCGTGATCGCCGTTGCCGCCGGGGCCCCACGGGCCGGGTCCGGGGCCACCGTTGGGTTGGCCGCCGGGGCCCCAAGGGCCGGGTCCGGGACCGCCGTTGGGCTGGCCGTTGTGGTTCCAGTCGTCATTGTCCGGGTGCCAGGGGCCTTGGCCGTGCCAGTTGCCCTGGTTGTGGTCGTCGCCGTCGAAGTAGTTGTCGTCGTGGCAGCGGCCCCAGTCCCAGTTGTTACCCCAACCCGGGTCCCAGAACTGCCCGGGGCACCAGTGGTAATTAGGCATTGGCCCCCCGGGAAACGCCTCAGCAACGCTCGCCGCGCCCAAACCGGCAAGTCCAAGACCTGTGGTGAGGGCCGTCGCGGCTGCAATTCGTTTGATGTTTTTCACCGCCTAGACGTACCACGCAGACTAGGTCGGCTAAACACCTCGCCCGGCGATTTTCTTATGAATTGCTATGAATCAGCTTGGTACTAGCTAGGTTTCGATGCGGTGTTGACGGCTGCGTCACGCGACAAAGGACCCCGTTGCCGCAGGAGACCGGGCCGCGGCGGTGGAGCCGATATCCAGCAACTTGATACTGGACGCCCTACAAACATGGCAAAGTAACAGTTTGGTCTCAAGCAGGAAGGTGACTTCCGATGCCCGCTGACGGGTTTCATCCCGACTTGCAGCACAGCGAACGGCTGGCTAGCAATCGAGTGCACCATGTCAAGTCGTCTGACATCAACGCCGACACAGCGCAAAGCGAGGGCATGCAGCGCTTCGCCGCCATCAGTGGATGCACGGTCGGCTCGGAAAAACTCTGGATGGGTGAGACGCACGTTCAGCCGCAGGCGATGTCGGCCAACCACCACCATGGCGAATCCGAGACGGCGATATTTGTGCTCAGCGGTCATCCCGACTTCGTCTTCCATGACGGCGAACACGAGGTCCGGATCGCAACCAATCCTAGCGACTACGTTTTCATTCCGCCGTATTTGCCTCATCGCGAAGAGAATCCGAGTTCAGACCAGCCGGCCACCGTGGTAATCGCCCGCAGCACCCAAGAGGCCATCGTCGTCAATCTGCCAGAGCTGTACCCGCTGTAGCCCATCTGGTTGCGCTACCGTCAACGGGTGGCCAGCACTCGCAAGCTCGTTGCCGCCCTCACCCGACCCGGGCCTCATCGCGTTCTACGCGGCGACTTGGCCTTTGCCGGCCTGCCAGGCGTGGTCTTCACGCCCGAAGCGGGACTCAACCTGCCCGGTCTTGCCTTCGGTCACGACTGGCTTACCGGCGTCGAGCGCTACGCGCGCCTGCTGGAGCACCTGGCGTCATGGGGCATTGTCGCGGCGGCCCCGGACACCGAGCGAGGACTGGCACCGTCGGTGCTGAACCTGGCCTTCGATTTGGGCACCACGCTCGACATCGCGGCGGGAGTACGGCTGGGCCCAGGCAAGATCAGCGTGCATCCCGACAAGCTCGGCGTGGTCGGCCACGGCTTCGGCGGCTCGGCCGCGGTGTTCGCGGCGGCCGGGATGAAAGCGAAGCCCAAAGCGGTTGCCGCGATTTTCCCGACCGTCACCAGCCCGCCGGCCGAACAACCAGCCGCCACCCTGAGGGTGCCCGGTGTGGTGTTCAGCGCTGCCGGCGATGCCAAGAAATTGCGTTCCAACGCCGTTGACCTGTCCCGGGCCTGGCGCGCGGCCACGCTACGGGTGGTCGGCAAAGCCCAGCCCAGCGGGCTGGCCGAGGGCCGTCGGCTGGCGACAGCCTTCGGGCTGAGCGGTCCGGATCGCAAGACCCACAAGGTGATTCGAGCATTGCTGACCGGCTATCTGCTGTACGCGCTCGCCGGCGACAAGACGTATCGCGACTTCGGCGATCCAGATGTCCAGCTACCGAAGACGCTTGCCGCCGACGATGAGGCCGCGCCGGTAACACCGGAAGAAAAGTTCGTCGCGTTACTCAAGGGCTGAACGGTCACTGCCCGGCCTGTGGCAGTTCGTCCGCGGCGATCTCGCACGGAGTTGACGCATCCGACTGCGGGTCGGGCTTCGGTGGCGGCGGCGCCTCTGCGGGCGGGGCATCCGGCGGTGTGACCTGGTCAGCTACCGGCTCACCGGCGGAATCGCTTGGCACTGGCGGGTTCTCAGGCGCGTCAACGGTGAGGTCCTCGTCGGTGGGTTCTGTGGCGGCGGGCTGGGCGTCGGCAGTCTCCTCGTCGTTGTCGGTGTCGTCGTCGTTGGTGTCGTCTTCGCCGAGTGGATCGTCGACATCCAGGGCATCGTCCGACAGCGGATCTTGCGACCCCGACGAATCGGAGAACCCGTCAGCCAACGAACCCAGCAGACCGCCGATGCCGTCGACGATCTTGCCGACGACACCGCCGATACCGCCGCCAAGGCCGCCCAGGC
>NZ_JBAUZA010000361.1:0-4855 GCF_049585075.1 Mycobacterium sp. | reverse complement strand
CGTCGGGGGTGGCGGGGATCCGCCAATGTCGTAGTCGGAGTACTCCGCGGAATGACGTGACCGCGCGCGCGGTGCGGGCTCTCGCCCGGCCTCGGATTCGCCGGTCTGGGCGGCCGGCGCGGTGGCGCTGGAATGCCTGCCCCGGCGCTGAACCGGCGGCGCAGTCGGCAGCGGATCGTTGTCGCGGGACGGGGCATTGTCGTACTTCCACGGCCCGTCGCCGGTGCTTTCGGCCGATTCGGTAGTCCAGTTGCTGCCAGGTGCTCCTGGAGGCAGCCATTCGCCTTCTGAGCTGACCGGTTGCCAACCGACCGGCGTTTCTTCACGGCGCCGCCCCTCGGCAGGGGTCGACCACTCGGGCCGCTGCTGCTCAGGTGGTGGTCCGGGCGGCGCCGGTGGGGGTACAAACCGCGGCTCGGGGTGCAACGGCGCCTCCTGCCGCCGGTGGGAACGGCGTGCGGGTTGGGGTTCGTGCTGTCCAACCGACGTCGCGGCCCACCCGTTGGCCTCCGACGTTTGCTCCGGTCGAGCCCAGCCACGACCCTCAGGCTGCCGCTCGTCCCTGTTCACCGGCGGGGCCCAACCTGTCGGCGGCGTCGGCTCGTCCCGCTGGGCTTGCGCAGCTTGCTCACCGCGGCGCCGATGTGTGCCCTGGTCGGCTTCTGCCATCTCATACGGATCGGCGGCGCGGTTTGCCCTGGAGGCCTCCTGAGCGGCGGGCTGGTAGTCGTACGCCGCCGGCTGGTAACTGTCCGCGGCCGGATGGCGCGGCGGCGGGACCAGCGGTTCCTCCGGCACGTCGATGATCGAGCTGTCGTCCACCCGCCGAGGCTCTTCGGCACGCACCGAGGTGACGCGATTGACCCGCTCGCGAGCGCTTTCGTGTTCCCGATCCCAGTCGCTGTAGCCGCGCACAGTCCTGCGCTCGGTCTCCAGTGCCGGCCGCTCGCTGAGTTCGGCGTCGAACAAGATCTCCAGATTGGTGCGCAGCGCGGCCAATTCGGCCCGCAACGCCGAGACCTCATCAGCAGAGTGAGCGCGCAATTCGCTGGCCAGCTCGCGACGCAGCTGAGACTCCACGGTCAGTTCGTACTCGCGGCGGGCCGAGATTTCGCGGTCCAGTTGCAAGTCGTAAACCAGCTTCAGGTCGCGCGCACGGGCCTGATCGACGTCGCTTTGGCGACGGTAGATCACCGACACGAAAGCAGCGACGACGGCAGCCCACAGAGCCAGGATCACGGCGAGCTTGAGAAGCTCCACCCGGTTGGTGAAAACCAGCGCAGAACTGGCGCCGATTGCGAGCACCAGCAACGCCGTGAGCAGTACCCAACCCGGTCTGCGGCCGCCGCGCCGAACCCGGGCGCCGCGGGACAGATCGGTCATGGCCCGACTGTACCGGCCCGAGGTCACAGAGCGTGTCGCCGCTCTCCGGCGATTCTTACCTGGACTAATCGCCCATCACCGAGCTGGGCTAATTTTCCGGACCCTCGCCGTGCTCAGTTGGATCCTGTGGCGACTTGCAGCAATGTTGCAGCCACAGCGCAGCAACCACCAAAGCCAGCGCGCTGACGGCCGCTACCGCCGTGCCGGCAGTGTCTTCGCCAGCCACCCTCAGCCACGACCGCCGCGGCAACAAGTACACCAGGACGCCGACCCACCAACCCAGCGCCAACGCGCCCACCCATGCGGAGGCTTTGGCGATGACCAGGCTGCGAGCCACCGACAGTGGATGCAGCCAGCCGGGGCCGTCACCGATCTCGCCGTCGCTGATCTTGGTCCGGACATAACGCCCCCACACGGCCTCGGCGACGCCGACGACACCCAGTGACAGACCCGTCCAGATGGTAATCGGCGGAAACCATCGGTAGAGCAACATGACCAGCAGGTATCCAGCCACCGCAGTGCCGATCACCGCAGCCGTCAAATCACGTTTCTTGGTCGGCCCCATCAGGTTTCGGTGTCTTCGCCTCGCGGTTGGAGCACCAGTCCGGTCAGCTGCACACCGGCGCGGTCGGCCGCATCCAGCTGGGCGAGCAACTTTGCGACGGACTGCTTTCCGCCGGCCACCGTCAGCTCCGCGGCCGGGTCGACTGCCAGCCAAGGAATCATCACAAAGGCCCGCAGATGAGCCAGCGGGTGCGGCAACGTCAGACCATCGTCCAACGACACCATTTCGGTATCTCCGGCCGGCGATATCTCGTGGCAGCTGATCAAATCCACATCGAGAGTGCGTGGGCCCCAACGCTGTCCGCGAACTCGATCGGCCGCCTGCTCCATCTCCTGGGCGCAGCGCAACCAACCATGTCCGTCGAGCCTCGTGTCCTCGGCGATCACCACCGCGTTGAGAAACGGGCCCTGCTCGACACCGCCCCATGCCGCGGTCTCATAAACCGGAGAGACCGCTCGCACCGCGTCGCCCAGCCGGTCTAGCACCGATTGCAGCCGGGCCAACCGGTCACCGATGTTGGATCCGATCGACAGCACCACCTGCGTCATTGGCGCCGCTCCTCCTCATCGCAAGACTCTGTATCGTCGCCGGCGCGCGTCATACGCTCCCTCCCGCTGGAACTACCGATCCCCGGCCCCCACGCCGCGACCGTCGGGCCACCACAGCCACATCGCCGAAGGTCTGCGGAATCGGAGCCTGTGGCTTGTGCAGCGTCACCTCGACGGCGTGGACCCGCCGGTCTTTCATCACGTCTTCGGCGATCTCCCCAGCGACCGTCTCGATTAACTTACGGGGCGGCCCGGCGATGACAGCGGCAGCCCGATCAGCCAGAACGCCGTAGTCGTAGGTGTCTGCCAAGTCGTCACTGGCCGCGGCGTCGACTAGGTCGATCCAGACCGTGATGTCGACGACGAAATCTTGACCGTCGGCGCGCTCATGGTCGAACACCCCGTGTCTGCCGCGAACTGTCAAGCCGCGCAGCTCAATTCGGTCAGCCATCAGATCCGACCGCCCCCGCTTGTGTCCACGCGTCGACGACGCGCAACGCATCGACCGAGGCCCGTACATCGTGCACCCGCACCCCCCAGACACCGTGCAGCGCCGACAACGCCGACACCACCGCAGTAGCTGTTTCCCGCCCGCCGGGTGGCCGCACCGCACCATCGGGACCAGCCAACAACGACCCAAGAAACCGTTTCCGCGACGCCCCGACCAGAACCGGTACACCGGAGGCCACCAGCTCGGGCAACGCGTGCAGCAACGCCCAATTATGTTGGCCGGTCTTGGCGAACCCAAGACCGGGATCGATGATCAGCTTGTCCGGTTCAACGCCCGCGGCAACCGCCTCGTCGACGCTGGCGAGCAGCTCGGCGCGCACTTCGGCCACCACATCGCGGTAGCGGGGTACCCCGTGCGGACGGTCGGCCGATACCGATCGCCAGTGCATCAAGACCCAAGGCACCCCGGCCTCGACGAGCAGACCGGCCATGCCCGCATCGGCGCGTCCGCCCGACACGTCATTGACCATTTGGGCGCCATTTTCCAGGGCCGCCCGTGCCACGCCGGCGTGCATGGTGTCGATGCTGACCGTGATGCCTTGTGACGCCAACTCTTTGACGACAGGCACGACGCGGGCAGTCTCCACCGCAGGGTCGATTCGGACCGCGCCGGGCCGGGTCGACTCTCCGCCGACGTCGATGATCGCCGCGCCGTCAGCGACCAACGCCAGCCCGTGCTCAACGGCGCGGTCAGCGTCCAGGTAATGCCCGCCATCCGAGAACGAGTCGTCGGTGACGTTCACCACCCCCATGACTTTGACCCGCGTGGTGCTCACTTGCGCAAGATGAGTTCGAGCGCCTCAGCTCGAGATGCGTTGTCGGACTTGAATTGTCCACGCACCGCCGACGTCGTGGTAACAGCTCCGGGCTTACGGACACCCCGCATTGACATGCACAGGTGTTCGGCTTCGATCACGACGATGACCCCGCGAGGATCGAGTTTGCGCATCAGGGCATCGGCGATCTGGGCGGTCAGCCGCTCCTGCACCTGGGGCCGCTTTGCGTACAGGTCGACTAGCCGCGCAATCTTGGACAATCCGGTGACCCGGCCGTCGCGACCGGGAATGTACCCCACGTGCGCCACACCGTGAAACGCCACCAAATGGTGTTCGCAGGTGGAGTAAAGCGGGATCTGGTTGATCATCACCAACTCGTCGTGCTGCTCGTCGAAGGTGGTGTCCAGCACGGCATCGGGATCGGTGTAGAGCCCGGCGAACATCTCCCGGTAACTGCGGGCGACGCGAGCGGGCGTGTCCATCAGACCGTGTCGATCCGGGTCTTCTCCAAGCGCATACAGCAGTTCGCGGACCGCGGCCTCGGCACGCGCCTGGTCAAAGACTGGGGTGCTCAGAGTTGCGATTCGGGAATTCGGCTGTGCCTCTAAAGCCATGGGTGCCCCGTTCGTTCAGCCGTGCGCCGACGGGTTGGACGGGCTCGGGTCGCTGCCGGGGGGGTCGACAGGTTGGCCGGACTCCGGTGCGGGTGCACCAGGCGGCGGATACGGCGGATAGGGCTGAGCATGCGAACCCGCGTAGTTGTGCGGTGGCTGCGGCCAGTGTGGTGGTGGCGGCGGCGGGGATGGCGGCGGGTACCAGTAGCCGGGCGGCTGTTGGGCGTGCTGCGGCGGTGGCCAAACGGGCGCGTGCCAGCCCGCCGGTGCACCGTAGTCCGGTTGCGTCGAGTGCTGCGATGCAGAGCCTGGAACTCCGACGGGGGCCCCGGGTGCACCGTGAGAACCGTTGGCGCCGTTGGTGCCTCGATCGGCCTCGGCCTGCGCCGCATCCCGTGCCGCCGCCGCGATGGCGGCCTTGAAGGCAGGTTCGGGCGATGGCTTGGGCCACGGCTCGCC
>NZ_JBAUZA010000360.1:0-6032 GCF_049585075.1 Mycobacterium sp. | reverse complement strand
GGTTTGGACCGGGCGGCTCATCGAATATCGGTTGCCAACGTGGACCCAGCTCGCCGGGAACCTCGAAACACGCCTCGCTCATCCAGCCCAGCGCGTCGACGGCCGTGTCGTAGGCCGCCTCGACGGACGCCACAGTCGAGCGCATGGCGGTGAGCCAGCCATCCCGAATATCGTTGTCCACGTAGGGGATAATCTGCTGGCGAACTACTTCCTCGGCCGCTGACTGCTCGCCGGCACCTGCCGTCACCATGTCTGCGGCGGCCAGCCAAGCCGGCCGCTCCCCCGCCTTGCGATCATCGATGGCGATGGCCGTCGCGGCCTTGCTGTCGACCAGCTGCCACAGGGTGTCACGCAGTGCCGCATAGCCTTCGGCGGCGGCGCGCACACGCGTGGCCAGCTGCGCGGCGTTGTCGCAGTGGCGCTGCAAAAACGCTGTCGCGGAGTCGGCTCCGGAACCCGTCCATGCTGCCGCGATCTCGGCGATCTGCATCCGCTGCGACCACAGCGCCTCATCGAGCGTTTTGACCGCAGCCCGAAGTTCAGCGCTGTCGTCGTCAAGCACGCGGAGGTCGAGGCCGGCTTCGGTCTCATACCAGTTGTGCACCTGTGAACCGTTCGCGGTCAGGTCGGGATGCTGATAGCCGAGCAGATGGCATGCCTGCACATAGGTCTGCGTGTGCTCGACGGCCGGCTGCCCCTCGGCCAACCGCGCCGCCACGTCGAACCGGTCAATCATATGCGCCGTTCCTCCTCATCGCTTCGTCCCCCTCGCCGCTTCGCGGCTGGGGGTGCCCCCACTGCATCGTCACCGGCGCGCAAGGCTCATCCGCCCCGCGGCACTCAGGTCGGCCTCGGCGTAGCGTTCGGCGCTGGCCCGTAGCGCCGTGGCGATCTCCACGCTCGCTCGCGTCCACTGGGAGAGTCCGCCGGCCAACCGATTCAGGGCGACCCGCAGCGCGTCACCGTGACCGGTGTACGCACGTCCCGCAGCGGCGCCGTCGAAGGCCAGCCGTGCAAGGTGGGTGCGCACCGCGTCGTCAATGAGTTGCGCGGCGTCGTCGAATCGGCTCGCGACTGTCCGCACTGCCGCGGCGTCGACGAACGCGTTTTGTTGTCCCATACCGGCTTCGACGCATCGCGGCGTCTTGCAGTTCCGCGCAGCAATCAGGCGATCAGTGCTGGGTGCGTACGGTCTCGGCGACGAGGGTGGCCAGGCGATGGGCGGTGGGCTCGTCGTCGGCTTCCACCATCACTCGGATCAACTGCTCGGTTCCCGAGGGCCGCAACAGGATTCGCCCAGTGTCACCAAGCTCATCCTCGGCCTGCTGAACGGCCGAACGAACCGAGGGCGCCGCGACCGCGGCGGCCTTGTCGGTGACCTCGACGTTGATCAGCACCTGCGGCAGCGTGTGCATCGCGGAGGCCAAAGCGGTCAGCGACGAGCCGGTCTGCGCCATCCGCGACATCAGCCGTAGGCCGATGAGGATGCCGTCGCCGGTGGTGGCCAACCCCGGCAGCACGATGTGGCCGGATTGCTCGCCGCCGAGGCTGTAGTCACCTGACCGCAGCTCTTCCAAGACATAGCGGTCACCGACGCTGGTGGTGCGAACAGCCACACCGGCCGCGCGCATCGCCAGATGCAGCCCGAGATTGCTCATCACGGTCGCCACCAGGGTGTTGCCGGCCAATTCACCGGCGTCCCGCATCGCCAGCGCCAAAATCACCATGATCGCGTCGCCGTCGACGACCTCACCGGCGGCATCGATCGCCAGGCACCGGTCGGCATCCCCGTCGTGCGCCAGACCCAGGTCGGCGCCGTGCTCGAGGACCGCCGACCGCAGCGCGTCCAGATGCGTCGACCCGCAGCGATCGTTGATGTTGAGCCCATTGGGTTCGCAGTGAATCGCGATGACCCGAGCGCCGGCCGCGCGGTAAGCACGTGGGGCGGCCACCGAGGCCGCGCCATGTGCGCAATCGACGACGACGGTCAGCCCGTCGAGCCCGACGGTGCCGCCCTTGCCGACCTGGCGCACGTAGCGGTCCAGTGCGTCCTCGGCGTCGATCACCCGTCCGATCCCCGCCCCGGTGGGACGCAGCCCCGGCCCGGCCGCGACCAGATCCTCGATCTGGTCCTCTGCAGCGTCGTCGAGCTTGTGCCCACCTGGCCCGAAGATCTTGATGCCGTTGTCGGGCATCGGGTTGTGCGACGCCGAGATCATCACCCCGAAGTCGGCGTCGTAGGCGCTGGTCAGATAGGCCACTGCCGGAGTCGGCAGCACCCCGGCCCGCAGCGCGTCAACGCCTTCGCTGGTCAGACCGGCGATGACCGCTGCTTCCAGCATCTCGCTACTGGCCCGCGGATCACGACCGACCACCGCGACGCGTCGACGTGCACCATCGGAGCTGCTCAGCCGTCGAGCTGCCGCGGCGCCCAGCGCCAGCGCGAGCTCAGCGGTGAGCTCTCGATTGGCGACGCCGCGCACGCCATCGGTGCCGAACAGTCGACCCATGCGGACAAACCTCTCACAGTTGGTAACCGCGCATGCGGGTGACAAGGGGATTGCCCGTAGTGCCACCCAACTGAAACGCGGCCGTGATCGCCGCGGGGATCAGCGCTTGCTGTACTGCGGCGCCTTGCGGGCCTTCTTCAGGCCGTACTTCTTGCGCTCGGTGGCACGTGGGTCGCGGGTAAGGAAGCCGGCCTTCTTCAGGGCGGGCCGGTCGTCGGGCGAGACCACGATCAATGCCCGGGCGATCGCCAGGCGCAGCGCACCGGCCTGGCCGGACGGGCCGCCGCCATCGAGGTGGGCAAAGATGTCGAAGCTCTCCACCCGGTCCACGGTCACCAATGGCGCCTTGATCAGCTGCTGGTGCACCTTGTTGGGGAAGTAGGCCTCCAGGCTGCGGCCGTCGAGGTCGAATTTGCCGCTGCCGGGCACCAGACGAACCCGGACCACAGCCTCCTTGCGGCGACCGACTGTTTGGATCGGACGCTCGATCACGAAGGAGTCTGTCCGTGTCGCAGGCGCGGCAGCCTCGGAAGGCTGCGCGGCTGTGCCTTCAGCGGCTGTGCCTTCAGCGGCTTCGGCGGTCTCGGTTGCCGCGGTCTCGGTTTCCGTGGTCTCAGTTCCTGCGGTTTCGGTCATTGGGCCACCTGCTTGATCTCGTACGTAACCGGCTGCTGGGCGGTGTGGGGGTGTTGCGACCCGGCGTAGACGCGCAGCTTGCGCTTGATCTGACGGCTGAGCTTGTTCTTCGGCAGCATGCCGACGATCGCCTTCTCCACCACCCGGTCGGGGTGCTTTTCCATCAGCTCACCGATCGTGCGTTTCCGCAGGCCGCCGGGATAACCCGAGTGGTGGTAAGCCAGCTTCTTGTGCAGTTTGTCGCCGCTCATGGCGACCTTCTCGGCATTGATCACGATGACGAAGTCGCCACCGTCAACATTGGGGGTGAATGTCGGCTTGTGCTTGCCGCGCAGCAGGTTGGCTGCCGCGACGGCAAGGCGGCCGAGCACCACGTCCGTGGCGTCGATGACATACCACGTCCGCGTGGTGTCACCCGCCTTCGGCGCATAGGTAGACACAGCGCTTACCTTCTCTTCTCGGGTGGATCCCGGTGTGACCCGGGTGCCGGTCAGGCGTCCACGGCAAGGGAGTGTCTCGGCGACCGACATTGACCCGAGTCCCGGCGTACCGCACACCAACGGCGCAGCTTACCCGCCATCATCCACGCAGGTCAAAACGTCCGACAGACTCTGCGATGGGTGAAGCAATGAGATTGCGGCCAGGGGTGTGGCCTGCGGCGAAAGCACAGCCCTCAGCCCAATGTCGCCGAATCCGTCGTCATTTAGCACTGCGCGGTCCCGACGTCTCTCCCTTCCGCCGGGACCGCGCAGAGTCTGTTATCGGGTCACTGCCGGGCCCACACCCCAGCCGCCCGGTGATCGGCGGCGGCGACATCCTCGGCGCCCGCGCGGACCGCGTTTCCGAGTTCGACCAGTATTTCGTTGAGCGCGGTGGCCGCCTGATGCCATCTCAGCTGCTCGATCCCGTACGCCGTGGCAGCTTCGCGGGTCCACAGTTCTTGCAGCGGCGCGACTTGAGATTTCAGCTCCTGCAGAGCGGCGTTGAATCGGGCGGCGGTGGCGTGGATTTCCTGGCGAACCGAGCATTCGATCTCGTCGAAGTTGTACGCCAACTGCGGGTCCATCGACGAGCTCACAGATCCGCGGCGGCGGTGCCGATGTGGTGGGCATGGCTGTCGGCCGATTCCCGCAGCGCGACTTCGTTATAGCGAATGGTCTCCGCGATTCCGTGTAGGGCGTGGTGGAGTTTCGTCGACTCCGCGTTCCATCGCTGCACCACATCTTTGAAACGCGCTGCAGCGGTGCCGCCCCACACCGACGGCGGCACACTGCTCATCCGCCCGACGAATGCCTGCAGCGTCGTCCGGATCTCCTCATTGCGGGAGTCGATCGCCCCGGCGACCGAGCGCATCAGATCGAAATCGGTGCTCAGCGTGTTGCTCATGACACTTAGGACGCCGGCGGGGCTCCCCCGGTTCCCCGCTGGCCGAATCCTGAGATCAGTCGGCGATCGAGAGCGCGATACCGTCCAGGATGTCGTGCTCGCTGACCGTCAACGCGTCGATGCCGGCACGTTCACGCAGCGCTAACGCCACTTCCTCGATCACGATCGCGCCGCCACCGATCACGTCGGCGCGTCCCTCGTGCATCGGCCCGAGCGCAGCACGCTGCGCTCGAGACATACCGATCACGTCGTCACACACCGCGAACAGCCGGTCCATGTCAACCCGCGAAAGATGAATGGCCGCAGAATCATAGGTCGTCATGTCGTGCGCCAGCGCGGAGATCGTCGTCATCGTGCCGGCCACACCCACCCAGGTGCGGGCTTGTTGCACGGGCACGGCGCGCAGCGCCTCACCGAGCCGTTCGCGAACCACTTCGCGGGCAGCCGCGACCTCGGCAGCCGTTGGCGGGTCCGAATGCAGACACCGCTCGGTCAGCCGCACACAGCCGATGTCGGCCGAAAAGCTCGCAACGACGGTGTCCGTCCCGAGCACGATCTCAGTCGATCCGCCACCCAAGTCGACGATGACGAAAGGCGCTGCGGCGGAGTCTAGTTCGTTGACCGCCCCCCGAAAGGAGAGTTCGGCCTCTTCGACACCGGTGATCACTTCGGCGACGGAACCGTCGACTACGCCGCCCAACACATCGGCCGTCATCGCGAAGAAGTCATCGCGATTGCCGGCGTCGCGTGCCGCTGACGTCGCGACCATGCGTATCCGGTCAACGCGGTGCGTCGCACACAGCGCGGCGTAGTCGACGAGCGCGGCGCGGGTGCGCGCAAGAGCATCCGGCGCGAATCGACCGGTCGCGTCGACGCCCTGACCGAGCCGCACGATACGCATCTCGCGGTGCACATCTCGCAGCTGCCCGTCGACCGCATCGGCGATCAGCAGCCGAATTGAGTTGGTACCGCAGTCGATTCCCGCGAGGCGCGTCAAGTCCACTCCCCCGGATTCAAGATCCCAGCCATCGACGGCTCGGCCGCCAGCACCGCCAGCGCCTGGTCGCCAAGCGGATTGGTTCCCCGGCCTTTGGCCAGCGAATGCGCGATCAGCACATGCAGACACTTGACCCGGTCGGGCATGCCACCGCCGGAAAACGCGGTTCCCAGTGGCTCAATGGCATCCCGCTCGGCCAGATACGACTCGTGCGCCCGTCGATAGGCAGCGGCCAGTTCGGCGTCGGCCCGCAGTCGCTGCGTCATCTCTCGCATCATTCCCGCCGACTCCAACCTGCTCGCCGCTGCGGTTAGCGCCGGGTGCGTTAGGTAATACAGCGTCGGAAATGGTGTGCCGTCAGGCAATCTGGGTGCGGTCTTGACCACACCAGGTTCACCGTTCGGGCACCGGTAAGCGATTTGAAGCACTCCGCGCGGCTCGCGGCCGAGCTGGCGCGCCACCGCGTCGAGGTCGGCAGGATCAACCACCGTGCGGTGGCGGAC
>NZ_JBAUZA010000359.1:0-2665 GCF_049585075.1 Mycobacterium sp. | reverse complement strand
GACCAGTTCGGTGTCCGCGCGCAGCGCGGTGGCGGTGCGCGCCAGCGCCTCGGCCACGCCACCGCCGAGCACCTCTTCCAGCAACGGCAGGACCTCATGGCGCAGCCGGGTCCGGGTGAAACGGCGGTCGGTGTTGTGCGGGTCCTGCCAGGCGGTCAGGCCCAGCTCCGCGCACGCGGCGTGCGTCACGCTGCGCCGGACACTAAGCAACGGTCGACACCACGGCGGGTCGTAGGGGCGCATTCCGGCGATCGATCGAGCTCCCGAACCGCGTCCCAGCCCGAGCAACACTGTCTCGGCCTGGTCGTCGAGGGTATGGGCCAACAGCACCGGACGATCGCGACGAGCCGCCTCCAGCGCGCGGTAGCGAGCATTGCGCGCGGCGCCCTCCGGACCGCCATCGCCGCTTACCTGTACGCAAAACACTTGTGCCTCAACGCATCCCAATTCCTTGGCTTGGCGTTGCGCAGTGGCGGCCACCGCCGCCGAGCCGGCTTGCAGACCATGGTCCACGATCAGCGCGGTGGTCGGCAGCAGGCCGGCCGCAACGGCGGTGAGCGCCAACGAGTCCGGGCCCCCGGACAGCGCCACACACCAGCGGTCGGCGGTGGTGAGATATTCCTTGGCGAACGCCGCCACAGCCGAGCGGAGTTCGGCTACAGCACCCGGTCGATCCATCGTTGCGGGTGTTCGATCTCAGCGGGCCGGGGCAGGGTGTCCGGACCGGTCCAGACGGTGTTGAACCGCTCCATCCCGACGCGGCCCACCACATGGTCGACGAACGCCTTGCCCCGGGTGTATTGGCTCAGTTTGGCGTCGATACCCAGTAATGCGCGAAGCAGCCGTTGCAGCGGAGGTTGCTTGCGGTGACGACGCTCGTCGAAGCGGCGCCTAATGGTTGCGACCGACGGAACCACCACGGGCCCAACGGCATCCATCACGTGATCGGCGTGGCCCTCCAAAAGTGTGCCGAGCACCAGCAGTTGATCCAGGGCTTCACGTTGCGGTGCGGATTGCACCGCACGCAGCAATCCAAGCACTCCCGTCGAGTGCGCGTCGGTGCCGGCTGGTGACGAGTCGCCGCGGCCGCGGACAAAGTCCGCCAGTCGGCTCACCACCTGAGCCACGTCTTCGCCGCTCTCCTGAGTCAATACACCCAGCGCTTGCGACATGTATTGGGACAGCCACGGATTGGCGGTGAACTGCACCCGATGTGTGACCTCATGCAGGCACACCCACAACCGGAAATCAGACGGCTCCACCCGCAATTGCCGTTCCACCGCGATGACATTGGGATAGACCAACAGCAGACACCCGCCGTCGTTGAACGGGTCGTACTGGCCAAGAATCCCCGATGCAACGAACGCCAGCACGGCACCGGTTTGCGCGCCCGTGACGCGACCGGAGACCATGCTCCGCGGCTTGTCGGTGCCGCCGGTCATCACCCGCATCGACTCAGCAGCCGCCTGGACCCACCCCGGCCGGTCGACAATGCGAGCCTCGGGAACCGCGCCGTTGGTCTGCAGACCCGTCACCTCGCGGACCGGCGGTTCAGCCGCCTTGGCTGCGGCAGCCAGGTTTTCGATCACCTGGCGACGGGTGTAGTCGGTGGACGGCGGGCCGGGACGGGCCAGAAACTGGCCGACCGTCGCTGCGAATCCCCAGTCGACAGCCCGCCCGACGGTCAATTCCGCCGACGCGGTCATGTCGCGCACCCGCACGACCACAGAGTGGCCGCCACCGCGTCGATCGCCGTGCGGCCGGTGGGGCCGGCGTCGTTGGAGATCAGCGCGAAGGTCAACACCCGTCCACTGCGGTCGGTCACCACACCAGCTAACGCGTTCGTGGCAGTCAGCGAACCGGTTTTGGCCCGCAACCACCCAGCAGGCCCGGCGGTGGCGGCCGGGTCCAGGAATCGATCGGACAGTGTTCCGCTGCCACCGGCGATCGGCAGCAGATCCAACAGCGGCCGCAGCGCAGGCTGATCGGGCCCGGCCGCCGCTTGCACCACAGCATCGAGGGTCTTGGCGGTGAGGCGGTCCTCGACCGACAAGCCGCTGGAGTCCTGCAACGTCGCGCCGCCGGTGTCGACGTGCGCGGTGTTCAATCGGTTGGTCACTGCGTCCACGGCGCCGGTGAAACTCAGCGACCGCTGCATTGACGCCGCCACCTCACGGGCGATGCATTCGGCCATCACGTTGTCGGAGATGCTCATCATCTCGTTCAGCCGCTCGATCAGGGGAGCCGACCGGACCGCGGCCAGCTGTCGCGCGCCGGAGGATGCGGGATGGCGGGCGATGGTCACCTGCTGCGGGTCAACGCCGAGCGCGGCGGCCAGCGCGTGTCCCGCGTCCAGGGCTGGGGTCACCGACCGGCGGGACTGGTCGGTCGCCGGCTGGATACGTCCGGCGTCGAGCATGACCGATTCGATCGGCGCGATGTCGCCGCCCTCGATATCGGCCGGATCCCAACCGGGCGCCATGGTCGGGCCGCTGAACAGCGAGGTGTCCACCTGCACCGACGTGGGTGTCACTCCGCTTCGACGGACCTGATCGGCGAGGTCGCTGATTCTGGCCGCTCCGTGATACCAGGTGTCCTGGCCGGGCGGAGCCGCGGACAACGTCGGGTCGCCGCCGCCCACCAGCACGATGGTGCCGGGCTGGTC
>NZ_JBAUZA010000358.1:0-7571 GCF_049585075.1 Mycobacterium sp. | reverse complement strand
GACAAGGGCATCGAGACGGGCGCTGACGTCGTCGTCATCGACACCGCGGGCCGGCTGCACACCAAGACCGGCTTGATGGACGAGCTCGGCAAGGTCAAACGCGTCGTGATGCGTCGTGCCGCGGTCGACGAGGTGCTGCTGGTGCTCGACGCCACCATAGGGCAGAACGGCCTGGCGCAGGCGCGGGTGTTTGCCGAGGTCGTCGAGATCACCGGCACGGTGCTGACCAAGCTGGACGGCACGGCCAAAGGCGGCATCGTCTTCCGGGTCCAGCAGGAACTGGGGGTCCCGGTGAAACTGGTCGGGCTCGGGGAGGGACCCGACGACCTAGCGCCGTTCGAACCAGCCGCCTTCGTCGACGCACTGTTGGGCTGATCGCAGGTCGGCCGGGCCGACTGTGAGCATGGCGGCGACCCGCTGCGCCCGGCTTCGCCACGCTCGCGATCGCCGCTGTGAGCATGATGTAACACGGGCGAAACCTGCCAGCGTCACGTTTCGAAACAAGGACTGCGCATTGTCTTGACAGCGTTGTCAGCGGGTTACCGGTCGCAGCCCCGCGTTGGAGGCGGCCTTGCCGAAGGAGGTTAGGGGCAGTGGACCAATTCCCCACGATGGGAGTGCCAGACACCGGCGACACCGCCTGGATGCTGGCGAGCTCCGCGTTGGTGCTGTTGATGACGCCGGGCCTGGCGTTCTTCTACGGCGGGATGGTTCGCGTCAAGAGCGTGCTCAACATGATCATGATGAGCATCATCGCGATGGGCGTCGTCACCGTGCTGTGGGTGATTTACGGTTACTCGCTGGCCTTCGGTGACGACGTCGGCAACATGGCAGGCAACCCGACGCAATACTTTGGCCTGAAGGGTCTTATCGGGGTCAATGGCGCTGCCGCCAGCGGCAGCACCGCCGCGACCAACATCGCGCTGGCGGGCACACTGCCCCAGACGGTCTTCGTCGCATTCCAGCTGATGTTCGCCATCATTACGGTGGCGCTGATCTCCGGTGCGGTGGCCGACCGGTTGAAGTTCGCCAGCTGGACGGTATTCGCCGGGCTGTGGGCCACCGTCGTGTACTTCCCGGTGGCGCACTGGGTGTTCTGCGCCGACGGGGTCACTGGAGCCCACGGCGGCTGGATCGCCAACAAGCTGCACGCGATCGACTTCGCGGGCGGCACGGCGGTGCACATCAACGCCGGTATGGCGGGCTTGGTGTTGGCGATCGTGCTGGGCAAGCGCAGGGGCTGGCCGAAAAACCCGACGCGACCGCACAATGTGCCATTCGTGATGCTGGGTGCGGGTCTGCTGTGGTTTGGCTGGTACGGATTCAACGCCGGTTCGGCTACCAGCTCAAACGGCGTCGCCGGGTCGACATTCATCACCACGACGGTGGCCACTGCCGCGGCGATGTTGGCCTGGTTGGCCACCGAGCGAATCCGCGACGGGCACGCCACGACGCTGGGTGCGGCCTCGGGCATCGTGGCCGGACTGGTCGCGATCACGCCGTCCTGTTCCTCGGTCAACGTGCTGGGCGCGCTGATTGTCGGCGCGGCCGCCGGTGTGCTGTGTGCGCTGGCGGTCGGTCTGAAGTTCAAGCTCGGATTCGACGACTCACTCGACGTGGTCGGGGTTCACCTGGTCGGCGGGATCGTGGGAACGCTGCTGGTGGGGCTGCTGGCCGCGCCGCAGACCATCGCGATTGCCGGCGGTGGCGGTCACACGTCGGCGGGGTTGTTCTACGGCGGTGGCTTCGCTCAGCTGATCCGCCAGACCATCGGCGCCGGGAGTGTCCTTGCATATTCGGGCATCGGCACCCTTATCGTTGCTCTGTTACTCAAGTACACGATCGGGCTGCGTCTTACCGCCGAAGACGAGGCCACAGGTATCGACGAGGCTGAGCACGCAGAGAGCGGCTACGACCTCGCGGTTGTCGGCAGCAGTTCGTTTGTCCATTCGGCTGAAGAGGGAAAAGGAAATGAAGCTGATTACCGCGATCGTGAAGCCGTTCACGCTCGAGGACATCAAAGCCAGCCTTGAGCAGGTGGGGATCCTGGGGATGACGGTCAGCGAGGTCCAGGGGTACGGCCGCCAGAAGGGGCACACCGAGGTTTACCGAGGTGCTGAATACTCCGTTGACTTCGTACCGAAGGTGCGCATCGAGGTCTTGGTCGAAGACTATGACGCGGACAAGGTCCTGGACAGCATCGTGCGGGCCGCACGCACCGGTAAGATTGGCGACGGCAAAGTGTGGGTCAGCGCCGTGGAAACGGTGGTGCGGGTGCGCACCGGTGAACGCGGCGCCGACGCAATCTAGTACACGCCCGATGAAGGCTCCTCTGGAGTAGCCGATCCGATCTGGACGGGAATGACACAGCGCGGACCAGAGCCACCCGATCCGATTCGGCCGGCGGCTGCCGCGGTAGGCAGCACCGCCAGCCCGGCCACCGATCTACCCGCTGACCGGGAAAACCTTCTCGCCCGCGCACCGGGTGAACTTGATTCGGCCGCCTTGCGCCAAGCGTGGACAGATCTGCATGAATCCTGGTTGACCGCGAAGGCCACCGAAATCGGTATCACCGCCGACAGCGGTTTCTCGATCGTCGCGACCGGTTCATTGGGCCGACGCGAGCTAGTGCCCTACTCTGACCTGGACCTGCTGCTGTTGCACGACGGTATGCCCACCGAAACCGTGCGAGAGATTGCGGATCAACTGTGGTATCCGTTGTGGGACACGAACATTCGGCTTGACCACAGCGTGCGTACGGTCGCCGAGACATTGCGGGTCGCCGGCGCGGACGTGTCCGCCGGCTTGGCCATGCTGGATGCCCGGCACATCGCCGGCGACGAACAGCTGTCGGCCCGGCTGATCGAGGGAGTGCGGCGGCAGTGGCGCACCGGAATCCAGTCGCTGTTCGGCGAACTCGTTGAAGAGACGCATGCCCGGTGGCGGCGCATCGGGGAGATCGCTCACCGGGCCGAACCCGACCTGAAACTGGGCCGTGGCGGCTTGCGCGATGTCCAATTGCTCAATGCCCTGGCCACAGCCCACCTCGCCGACCGGCTGACCGTGGGACGGCCGGAAAACCCGCTGGGTTCATTGACCGACGCACAAGCGACCCTGCTCGATGTCCGCACCGAACTTCACCGGGTTTCCGGTCGAGGGCATGATCTGCTGTTGGCGCAGTTCGCCGACGAGATCAGCGCCGCGCTGCACATCGGCGACAGATTCGACCTCTCTCGAACTCTGTCCGACGCGGGCCGCACCATCAGCTACCGTGTCGACGCCGGGCTTCGGACTGCCGCCAATGCGCTACCACGGCGCGGGATTTCGGCTATGCGGCGCCGGCCCCGTCGGCCGCTCGACGAGGGAGTGGTCGAGTACGCCGGGGAGATCGTGCTCGCGCGTGACGCCCGGCCGCAAAACGACCCGATGCTGGTGCTCCGCGTGGCGGCGGCGTCCGCGGTCACCGGACTGCCCATTGCGGTGTCCACGTTGTCCCGGCTGGCCGAGACCGCAGCCGATCTCCCGACGCCGTGGCCGCGGGAGGCGCTGAACAACCTGCTGGTCCTTTTGGCTGCCGGCCCGGACACGATTGCAGTAATCGAAACGCTGGACCGGACAGGGTTGTGGGTGCGCCTTTTTCCGGAATGGGCTGCAATCCGCGACCTTCCGCCCCGCGACGTCGTCCATATCTGGACAGTGGATCGCCATCTGGCCGAGGCCGTTTCGCGGGCAAGGATTTTCACCACCCGGGTCGCGCGTCCCGATCTGCTGATCCTGTCTGCGCTGCTGCACGACATCGGAAAGGGACGAGGTGTCGATCACAGCGTGGTCGGCGCCGAGTTGGCAGGAGAAATCGGCACCAGGCTGGGCATGTGGCCTGCCGACGTCGAGACCCTTGCCAAGCTGGTGCGTCACCACTTGCTGTTGGCGAAAGTCGCGACCCGCCAAGACCTCAACGACCCGCAGACCATCGCCAATGTGTGCGAGGCGTTGGACGGAAATCCGATAGTGCTCGACGTGCTGCATGCGCTGACAGAAGCGGACTCCTTGGCGACCGGGCCCGGCGTGTGGAGTGATTGGAAAGCATCGCTGGTCCGCGATTTGGTACGCCGCTGCCGGATGGTGATCGCCGGCGAACCGTTGCCGCATGCGGATCCTCTTGACCCTGAGTATCTTTCGCTGGCCGCAGACGGCAAGGTACATGTTGAGCTGCGGCCCGGCAGCAGCCAGCGCCTCTACCACGCCGTGGTGATCGCGCCGGACCAGCGTGGGCTGCTGTCCAAATCCGCAGCTGTGCTAGCGCTGAACTCGTTACGCGTGCATTCGGCATCGGTGAACATTCACGAGGGTGCCGCGATTAGTGAATTCGTGGTCTCACCGCATTTCGGTTCGCCGCCCGCCGCTGGATTGCTGCGTCAACAGCTGGTCGGCGCGCTGGACGGCGAGGTCGACGTTTTGGCCACGCTCGAGCAGCGCGACCGGGAACCCCCTCGTGTTCCCGTTCGCGAAGCCCCCACCGCGATTCCGGCTCACCAGCCGACCGCTCCACCGAGAATCCTGTGGTTGGACGATGCGCCCGGCCGACTGATGATCGAAGTCCGCGCCACCGACCGTGCCGGCTTGCTCGCGCGACTCGCCGGCGCACTCGAGCGCGCCGGAGTTGACATCGAATGGGCGAAAGTCACCACGCGGGGGTCGATGGTCGACGATGTCTTCTGCGTTACGCCGCCGTCCGAGGCCACCTCGGAAGTGCGAGCCGCAATCGAGCGCGACGTCCTCGCTGTGTTGGGTGCGGCTCGGCCGGCATGATCCGGCGCCACAGGTGGCTGAGTCCTGCGGATTCAGGGAACCAGCCGTTGGAAGCAGTGTTGCCCCGCCATACCCGCCGGCTGGCAAATGGTCCGAACGTGGGGAGGACGCGGGGCGTCCGGCTTGGGCGCGTCTGCCAGGCGCGGGCATGGGTCTACCGCATTGACGACGCAGGTTGGATTGTCGGCGTGGGCTTGACCAAGCAAGCCGGCACCGCCGACGCCGCTAACGATCGCCAGCATCCCCGCACCTGCGACCATCGCTCGTTGCACCAACTTCCGTGGCTCCATACCGGGACCATAGTCCATAAAAGTAGACTTTTGTGGTGAAACGGAGAAGTTAGTATCGCAATGTTGCAGCAGGTCCACCGAGCCGAGATACTGTCTACTCATGGACGACTGCGATAAGGATCCCGCAGTGGTGTTGCCCTACCTTGTGGGCCGACCTCTTGCCGCCACCGAGGTGTACGAGGCGTTCGGTTACCGCAAATCGGCGTACTACAAGGCGGCTCGCGAGGGCAGGTTGATCTCCGCCGATAACCTGATCAGAGCGGGTAAGTATCTGGGGTTGAACCCGATTGACTTGCTGGTCCGGTTCGGGCTCATCCAGCCCGAGACGGTCACCGAATACGTGGCATCAAACCGCGCGCTCCCGAGGTTGCGCGACCTTCGCCCCGACCCCAGCAAACCGCCGGTCTGACGGCTCAGGAGAGGAACCGGTTGCGAGAATGATGTCCGCACTCATCATCGTCACGCTGGTTGCCGTCTTCTATAGCTTGTGGGTCCGCCGGGATACCTGGCGCTCGCGCTGGGAAGCCGACGCAAGCCTCAACATCGCCCTGCAAGGTTGCGCGGTACTGCTCATGTCGCCATGGGTATCAGCCACCCTGGGACCGCCCCTGCACCACATCTTCCACCGATGGAATGTCGAAGATCTCTTCGGCCACATCTGCCTGATCGTCGCCGTGACGGCGATCATCGATCACGGTTTGGCCCGGCTCGGCGACGAACGCGACTGGCGCAGGCTCTTCCGCCGACACGTCGCAATGCCGTTGTGGCTAGGCATCCCTGCGTTGGTGGCGGTGTTCATCGTCGCGGATGAGGGCTATCACCCTGACCTGTTCCCGGCCCACGTAAGCACGGTCTGGTTCGGCGCCTACTGGATTGTGCTGGGGGTCCTGCTCGTCTATTTGTTCGGCTACGCCGGCAGGGTGATGCTGATCGTACGAAAAGACCCCCGCTCAACGGCGACGGCAGACCTGTACTTGATCTCCGCGGCCTTTGGTGTGGCAGCGACCGTCATACAGGTGAGCACGGCCGAGGCCGGCATCGATATCACCCTGCCCGTCTGGTTGTGTGCATGTCTGGGCGCGATCGGCTTCGCCTACGGATCCGCACGCTCGTGGCACGCCAAAGTGGCGTGGTTCAAAGACAGCAAGAGAGCGACGCTGCCCCGCAACGACAGCTGACCGAGCCGACGGGCAGTCAATACCTCGACGAGTGTGCGGCACGCTTCACACTGGTCGACGAGTGTGCGGCCAGCTTCACGTTCGCGCCCGGCTAGGTCCGATTGCCGGATTCGCCCCCTCGCCGCTGCGCGGCTGGGAGGTACCCCCACAGCCCGCCGCTTACGCGGCGCGCATTGTCGCCCCGCTAGGTCGGATTGCCGGATTCCACAGCCCGCCGCTTACGCGGCGCGCATCGTCATCCCGCTAGGCTGGGCGGCGTGTTTGAATCGCTGTCCGATCGGCTGACCGGTGCCCTGCAGGGGCTGCGCGGCAAGGGCCGGCTGACCGACGCCGACATCGACACCACTTCGCGCGAAATTCGGCTGGCGCTGCTGGAAGCCGACGTCTCGCTGCCGGTGGTGCGAGAGTTCGTCGGCCGCATCAAAGAACGCGCCAAGGGCGCGGAGGTGTCCGGTGCCCTCAACCCGGCGCAACAGGTCGTCAAGATCGTCAACGAGGAGCTCATCGGCATCCTCGGCGGGCAGACCCGCCGGCTGGCGTTCGCGAAGACGCCGCCGACCGTGGTGATGCTGGCCGGTTTGCAGGGCTCCGGTAAAACCACGCTGGCAGGCAAGCTCGCGGTATGGCTGCGCGGCCAAGGGCATACCCCTCTGCTGGTGGCGTGCGACCTGCAGCGCCCGGGCGCGGTCAACCAGTTGCGCATCGTGGGGGAGCGGGCCGGTGTCACGGTCTTCGCGCCACACCCGGGCACGTCGGCGGACGCCGACGCGGCGCAGCAAGCCGGTCCCGGTGATCCGGTCGCGGTCGCCTCAGCCGGACTCGCGGAGGCCCGCGCCAAGCATTTCGACGTCGTGATCGTCGATACCGCCGGACGGCTGGGCATCGACGACGAGCTGATGTCTCAGGCCGCGGCGATCCGCAATGCCGTTGATCCCGACGAGGTCTTGTTCGTCCTGGACGCGATGATCGGCCAGGACGCGGTGACCACCGCTGAGGCATTCCGCGAGGGTGTGGGCTTCACCGGCGTGGTGCTGACCAAGCTGGACGGCGACGCGCGCGGCGGCGCCGCACTGTCGGTTCGCGAAGTTACCGGGGTGCCAATCCTTTTCGCGTCGGCCGGCGAGAAGTTGGAGGACTTCGACGTCTTCCATCCGGACCGGATGGCCAGCCGCATCTTGGGCATGGGCGATGTGCTGAGCCTGATCGAGCAGGCCGAGCAGGTCTTCGATGCGCAGCAGGCCGAGGACGCGGCCGTCAAGATCGGATCCGGCGAGTTGACGCTGGAGGACTTCCT
>NZ_JBAUZA010000357.1:0-7418 GCF_049585075.1 Mycobacterium sp. | reverse complement strand
CACCATATGTGACCTGGCTCAGCGCCACCGGCGATCAGGCTGGCCAGGCCGCGGCACAAGCCGCGGCGGCGACCGGAGCATATGAAACCGCTTACGCCGCAACAGTTCCGCCGACGGTGATCGCCGCGAATCGGAGCCTGTTGGCAATGCTCGTCGCGACGAATTTCCTCGGGCAGAACACCCCGGCCATCGCCGCCACCGAGGCCCACTACGGCGAAATGTGGGCGCAGGACGCCGCGGCGATGTACGGCTACGCCAGCGCCTCGGCGAGCGCCGCGCAGGTGGCACCGTTCGGCACGCCACCGCAAACCACCAACCCGACAGGGCTGACAGGACAGGCCTTCGCGGCCGCCCAGGCCGCCGGCACCTCCGGCGGGACCGATGCCGAGACGCTCATGTCGTCGGGTCCGCAGCTGATTTCCGGAATGCCCCAAACCTTGCAAAGCCTTGCATCACCCCAGGGCATCGAAAGCCTCGCATCGTCCGCGACCGATTCGACGTCGTCGTCGTCCTCGACATCGTCATTGTCGATGCTGAACAGCCTGAGCACACCATTGCGGATGGCGACAATGCCGATGAGCATGCTCTCCCGGCTGTTCACCGCGGGCAGCACGGCAAACGCCGCTCGCGCTGTCAACACCGCGGCCAACGAGTTGGGGGTCGTCCAGTCGGCTGGGAGCAGCAGCCTGCTCGCGCCGACCGGCTTCGCCGGTATGGCTACGCCCGCCATTACTGCTGGGCTGGGTCAGGCCACTTCTGTCGGCCCGCTGTCGGTGCCATCCAGCTGGACGGGCGCAGTTCCTGCTACGAGCGCGGCCACGGCGACGCCGTTCGGCGGCAGCGCCATCCCGGCAGCGCACGCGGGCGCACCGAGTGCGATGCCCCCGATGATGCCGATCACCAATCTCGCCGGACGCACCAGTTCGGCTGCGCCAAGCCGGTTTGAGCTCCGTTCCACGGTGGTTCCGTTCTCACCGGCCGGCGGGTGATCTGGGCCACTTAGGCTCCGGCATCCAGCGGCCAGCGGATGGCGGAAAGCCCAACAATGGATGAACGGCAGTTGCGCGCGGATGAATAGTGGCTGTCCGGTTATGAATAGTCGGCGTCGGTAGCGGCGACGGCCCCAATCGCCATCTAATGTCGCAGGCGAGCGACTGTTTCAGTGACGAGCACGCGTGCTCAATGTTGTTGCCGCCGAGGGTTACCGAAGAAAGAAAGTGCATTTCGTCTGTGACCACTTACCGCGCTTTACTGTGCAGTTCAAGACAACGCTGGGGGGCCGCCTCGGGTTGCTGTCGGCCGAACCGGCCAACGCGATCGTGGCTTCCTGACGGAGGGGTTTAGTGCTGGATTTCGGGCTGTTACCGCCGGAGGTTAATTCGGGCCGGATGTATTCGGGTCCTGGCCCCGGGCCAATGCTGGCTGCCGCCGAGGCATGGGACGGGCTGGCTGCCGAACTGGGTATTGCATCCACCGGTTACGGGTCGACGATTGCCGAGTTGACCGGTGGTCCGTGGATTGGTCCGACGTCGGTGACGATGCTGTCCGCCGTCGCGCCTTACATCAACTGGCTCAGCACCACCGCCGCTCAGGCCGAGGAGACCGCCAACCAGGCCCGCGCAGCCGTGGCCGCCTACGAAGCGGCGTTCGCAATGACCGTGCCCCCACCGGTCATCGAGGCCAACCGCGCCCTGCTGATGGCGTTGATCGCCACCAACTTCTTCGGCCAAAACACCCCGGCCATCATGGCCACCGAGGCCCTCTACGCCGAAATGTGGGCCCAAGACGCCGCGGCCATGTACGGCTACGCCGGCGCCGCAGCAGCCGCCTCCCAGGTGACCCCCTTCGCCACCCCACCACAGACCACCAGCCAGGACGCCAACAGCAGCCAAGCCGCCGCCGTCGCCCAAGCCACCGAAACCAGCGCCGGCAACGCCGCCCAAACCACCGCGCAAAGCGCCGCATCGACAACCGGTTCGACGACCTCGACCTCCACCACACCGCTGGCCGCCAGCGCCACCGCAACCCAAACCACCGCGGTCCCCGTCGCAACGACGGGCAGCACGACCGGCGCCACCACCACGACCGGCGGCGGCTTCCTGGGCACCGGCGAAACGTTTTGGCAATGGGTCGGCAGCGGCGGCTGGCTGGGCACCAGCGTTACCAACCCACAGATCGATACCCTGAGACGAACGTTCCAGGCGTACTTCGGGGTGGGTCTCGGGCAATTCGGCGCGAGCATCGGACAGCAGACGACATTCGGTCTGGGCACCACGGCCGGCTCGGGCGGTGCCTGGTATCCCACACCGCAATTCGCCGGTCTGGCCCCCTTCGGCCACGGCACACCGGTGTCGGCAGGTATCGGCCAGGCCAGCACCCTCGGGCGGCTGTCGGTCCCTCCGAGTTGGCCTGCTACGACGCCGCCAGCGATGGAGGCCGAGGGCCCGGCGATGCTCACCAACTCGGTCCGTCCGATCGCACCAACGTCGAATGCCATGCTCAACGGGATGCCAATGAGCAACGCCGTCAGCGGCCGACGCACCAGCGGCTTCGTCGTCCGATACGGCTTCCGCCACGCCGTCATGCCACGCCCACCCTCGGCCGGCTAATGCAGTCACCGGTTTCGAGCGAAGTGAGCGCCGGGCCATCGCAATTGGCCGCTGCGGGCACCCGCACCGGTAGCCCTTTATCCGCGACAAGATTTTTATCCGCCACCGGCAATAAGCGGCTTACGCTGCCCACAAATCGTGCGTCGACGACGGTCGTCGGAATCGGTGTGTTCCTGCAGATCGCGGCACGTCGTACGGACAACCAAATTCATGATGAACACCTGATACCAGCGGATGAACAGTGGCGGTATAGGTGTGAACAGTTGGCCTCGTCAGGGCGTTGTCCAACAGTGACCATCTAACCTCTTATCAGACGGCCTTTGTCGTGCCTGAAGGTCGAAAAACTTACGGTTATTGAGGAGGAAACCGGATGTCGTTCGTGACCACGCAGCCGGAAGCATTGTCGGCAGCGGCCGGCAGCCTGCAGGGGATCGGCTCAGGGGTGAACGCACAGAATGCCGCCGCAGCGGCCCCGACCACCGGGGTGGTTCCCGCTGCCGCCGACGAGGTTTCGGCGCTGACGGCGGCGCAGTTCGTTGCGCACGCCCAGCTGTATCAAGCGGTCAGCGCGCAGGCCGCAGCCATTCACGAGATGTTCGTGAACACGCTGGGCACCAGCGCCGGGTCCTACGCAGCCACCGAGGCCGCCAACGCGGCTGCCGCTCTCTAGGGGGAAAAGACCAGTGGTGGATTTTGGGGCGCTACCGCCCGAGATCAACTCGGCCCGCATGTATGCCGGTCCGGGTTCGTCGTCGCTGCAAGCCGCCGCAACAGCGTGGAATGGGCTTGCCGCAGAGTTGAGTTCGGCCGCGACCGGTTACGACAAGGTGGTCACACAGCTGGTCAGCGACGAGTGGATGGGGCCGGCATCGACGTCGATGGCAAGCTCCGCGCAACAGTATGTGTCGTGGTTGAGCAGCACCGCCGCGCAGGCCGAGCAAGCGGCCACCCAGGCCAGGACAGCTGCCGCTGCCTACGAGCAGGCGTTCGCGGCGACGGTTCCGCCGCCGGTTGTGCTGGCTAACCGTGCCGAGACCGCCGCAGCGGTGCAGGCCAACGTATTCGGTCAGTACACCCCGTTGATTGCGCAGCTCGAGGCGCAATACGGCGAGATGTGGGCCCAGGACTCCGCGGCGATGTATGCCTATGCGGGCCAGTCGGCGGCTGCCGCCCAGGCGACGCCGTTCGCCTCGCCAACGGCAACAACCAACGCCGCAGGGACGGCCGCCCAATCCGCCGCGGTCAGTGCGGCCCAGGGCAACTCAGCCGCCACCAGCTCCCAGAACATCTTGTCGCAGCTCACCTCGTCGCTGCAGAGTTCGTTGCAAGGCCTCGCGTCGCCCACCTCGGCGGCCACCACGGCGACCGACCCCTTTACACAGCTTTTTGCGTTCATCTTCGGGACGACGGTCATCCCGACGTCGCTGTCAGCGTTGGTCAACGATTACGCGCCCTACGCAAGCTTCTTCTACAACACCGAGGGTTTGCCGTACTTCAGCATTGGTATGGGCAACAACTTTGTTCAGATCGCGAAGACCACGGGCCTGCTCAGCGGTCCCGCCGCGGCCGCCGCGGCCCCTGCCGCAACCGGCGGCTTAGGTGGCCTTGGCGGCATGCTGGGCGGTGGCGGCGGCGGTGCCGTCGGCTCAGGAGTGGCCGCCAATTTGGGCAGCGCCGGTGCGGTCGGCAAATTGGCGGTGCCGCCGTCGTGGATCGGCGGAGCTCCGTTGGCGGCCCCGCATGCACCGCTCGCGATCAGCAGCGTCAGCGCCGCCCCGGAAAGCGGCGGTGCCGGAAACCTGCTCGGCGGTATGCCACTGGCTGGTGCCGGCATGGGGCAGTTAGGTGGATCCGGTCCCCGCTATGGGTTCAAACCCACAGTGATGGCCCGGCCACCGTTCGCCGGCTGATCACTAGGCCGCGCAGCCACGCTCGACGCGTAACTCGTTGAGTCAACGGCGATCGCGCTGGGGTTCCATGATGGCCCCGAGCCGCGGACGCCGTTGATTCATTCGCGCGCTATCGACCGGATCAAGGTAAATGCTCGGCGTCAATTGGTGTCGCTTCTGTGGCCCAAACATGAACAGTAGGAATATCTTCCGGAGACCTAGAGACATATGGAAGTAGGGGAGTAGGTTTCGGATGGGTGAACAATCGGGGTCACGGGCAGGAGAGACTCATGGTGCAACCGGCTAATTCATCTGCTTCTCTGGCATTGTCGCGGAGGCCCCGAAATAGCCGCGGGCCATGGGCTGCACCCGCCGAATACAACCAGGCTCGGCTAGGCGCGAAAGTCGTTAACGGTCGTCGGACGCTGGCATCGGCCACCGTAATGCCGCGCCCGGTGACGCCTGCCGAGGTCGCTCAGGCCCGGGTCTTCGAAAGGCTTCTCCTGGCCGAGTCCGCCGAGTTACACGACCTCGCGCACCGGATACCGGGGCCTGCGGATCGACACCTCGGCAACGACTGCTCCGCGCCGTGGGACCTGATTCAGATCCGCGCGCGCATGGACGAAGTCCAGCGTCTGCTCCAGGCGTTGCGGGGGCGGTTCCCGCAACTGCCGGACACTGAACGGTGATCGACGTCAACTAGCAGGTGCTGCAAGCCAATTCAATCCTCTTCCAGGATTAGTGCCATCTCCGGGCAGGCTGCGACACCGTCGCGAGTCGCCTGCTTGTCCTCGAGAGGCACCTCGTGTTCTTCGAGGATGGAATAGCCGGACTCGTCGATGGGAAAAAGTCTCGGGTCGACCGCATAACACTGCGCATGCCCAACGCATTTCGATTGTTCGAGACGAACCTTCATCGCGCTGTCCTCCCTCGACCGGACACCTGCCGATTCTAGAAGACACTTACCATGTTGAAAGTCGCGCGGCCGCGCAGGCGGAGGCGAACCACGACAACGGACGACGGGAAGAGCGGGTATGAGCACCCTGAATGAAAGCCTCTACGGAGACTTTCACCTGCCGCGCCTTGAATACACCTCCCTGCCGATGCGCGCCGACCGCGGCGTGGGGTGGAAGGTGTTGCGAGACGCCGGGCCGGTGGTGTTCATGAACGGCTATTACTACCTGACCCGCCGCGAGGACGTCCTGGCAGCGTTGCGCAACCCCAAGGTCTTTTCGTCGCGACTGGCTCTTCAACCTCCGGGCAGCCCGATACCGGTAGTTCCCCTGGCGTTCGACCCGCCAGAACACACCCGGTACCGCAAAATCCTGCAGCCGTTCTTCAGCCCGCACGGATTGAGCAAGTCACGACCGGTGCTCCAGCGGCACGCCGCTGAGATGATCGGCACCCTCGCCGACAGAGGCGAGTGCGAGGTCATGAAGGATCTGGCGAGCCTGTATCCCTTCCAGGTGTTCCTGGACCTCTACGGCCTGCCGTTGGAGGACCGCGACATGCTGATCGCCTGGAAAGACACCATCATCGCCGACAAACCGTACGTCACCGCGACCGATGTCGCGGAGCCGGCCCGCGCAATGTTCGAGTACCTCACGGACGTGATCAAGCGCCGCCGGCAAAACCCTGGTTCGGACATGTTGTCTGCGGTGATGGCCAGTGACGGCGATTTCACAGACCTGGAACTGCTGGGCATGAGCCACCTGCTAATCCTGGCCGGGTTGGACACCGTGACCGCGTCGATCGGTTTCTCGCTGCTGGAGCTGGCGCGCAGACCGGACCTACGGAGGATGCTTCGGGACAACCCGAAGCAGATCCGGGTTTTCATCGAAGAGATCGTCCGCCTTGAGCCGTCCGCACCGGTGGCGCCCCGGGTGCTTACCGAGACCACCGTTGTTGGCGGCATGATGTTGCCCAAGGGCTCTTCGGTGCACTTGTGTATGGCCGCCATCAACCGCGACGGCAGTGACTCGATCTCGACTGACGAACTCGTCATGGACGGTAAGGTGCACCGGCACTGGGGATTCGGCGGCGGACCGCACCGCTGCCTGGGTTCTCACCTGGGCCGGATGGAGCTGACCGTGATCGTCGACGAATGGCTCAAGCAAATCCCGGAGTTCCACCTGGCCCCCGGCTACGAGCCCGGAATCCGTTTTCCCAGTAAGACTTTCGCGCTAGAGAGTTTGCCGCTGATTTTCGACTGACCGGCAAACGCCAATGGGCGTCAGCGGGTCGGCGTCGGCGTAGCCGGCTCAGGTGGCGCGATCGGCGGCGGACTTGGCACCGCTACTCTCGGCGGTACCTCGCCGACGTGCGCGGCTACCGCCGGGATCTCGATCGTCGCACCCTGTTGGCCGCATTCGTCGCTGTTGACGGTGACCGTCATCGTGCCGCGCAGCGCGCCGTGCGATTGCTCCAGCCGGATTGTCTGCGTGGTGGTTTGTTTGGCCGGCGCTCCATTGGGCCCGAGGCAGGCGAACACCACCTTGTCCGGCCGCGACTGCCAGGCCCCGTCGCGGAAATCCAGCACCAGCGGCTTATCACCACTTGCCGGGCTCAGATTTTGATGGTCGTTGTCGTCCAGCATGGTCCCGGTCGCAACGCAGGCGGTCGGTGTGCACGAAGTTCGGAAAGCCCACCAGGTGCTGACGTTTGGCGGTTGCGGGTCGGGAGTGCTGTCATAGGTCTGCTGTTCGCGATTGACCTCGACGCGGTAGGACCCGTCGAGCGCTTCTCCCGGACCGGGAAAGTTACGGCTGCTGGTCGTCGTCGGGGCAGCGGCTGGGGCGGAGCTTCGGATCGCCGTCAGCGGGGCGGAGGCTTGTTTGGGCCCGGTGTCGTTGCTGCGGCCGATCACGACGCCGACGGCGAGTAGCCCGAGGCACAGGGCAGCCGCCGCGCTGCCCAACCC
>NZ_JBAUZA010000356.1:0-16762 GCF_049585075.1 Mycobacterium sp. | reverse complement strand
GCCACGGGCCGTCGGGAACCCCGCCGTAGGCCTCGACTTCGACGACGATGGCCCGTACGCCCCGGCCGGTGAGGGTCGCGCCGAGCAATCGATGCGCGGCCGCGACCGGGTTGACTGTCAGCTCGCGCGCAGCCACGCCTTGGCCGGATCGCACCCATCGAACCTACCGGCACCGCGAACATGGCAATATCCCGGTTGCCGCGTGGCGAAGGAGCTCAAGATATGCATGCGATCGACCCTGCGGCCACTGCGTGGCTCCTCGCCAGCACCGCACTGGTCTTGTTGATGACCCCCGGGCTGGCGATCTTTTACGGCGGCATGGTCCGCACCACCGGGGTGCTCAACATGATGATGATGAGCTTCATCTCCATACCGCTTGTCACGGTGTCATGGCTGTTGGTCGGCTACACCATCGCGTTCTCCGAAGATGGGGCCGGCGGGCTCATCGGCAACCTCAGGCATATCGGGATGCTCGGCATCACCCCGGACACGGCCCACGGCGCAGTTCCCGAGCTGTTATATGCCACGTTCCAATTGATGTTCGCGATCATCACGGCCGCCCTTGTCAGTGGTGCGATCGCAGACCGCGCCAGGTTCGCCGCCTGGATGGTGTTCGTCTCGGTATGGGCGATTGCCGTGTATTCGGTTGTCGCGCATTGGGTATGGGGACCCGGTGGCTGGCTGGCCAAGCTGGGCGTGCTGGACTACGCGGGCGGCCTCGTCGTCGAGATCGTGTCCGGTTGCTCTGCCCTGGCCCTGGCGCTGGTGCTCGGCCCCCGCATCGGCTTCAAGAAGGACGCCATGCGGCCGCACAATCTGCCGTTGCTCTTTGTTGGTGTCGGGCTGCTGTGGTTCGGCTGGTTCGGGTTCAACGCCGGTTCGGCCTTGGCCGCCAACGGAACTGCCGCGGCCATCTTTCTCAACACGCTTGTCGCGGGCTGCCTGGGCATGCTCGGCTGGCTGTCTGTCGAACGAATCCGTGACGGCAGGCCCACGACGTTCGGCGCGGCATCCGGTGTGGTCGCCGGCCTCGTCGCCATCACTCCGTCGTGCGGAACCGTCAACACGCTCGGCGCGGCGGTCGTCGGCCTCGCGGCAGGAATAGTGTGCTCGTTCGCGGTGGGCGTGAAATTCCGTTTCAACTATGACGATTCGCTCGACGTGGTCGGTGTGCACTTCGTCGGCGGTGTCGTTGGTGTGGCATTGATCGGGCTGCTTGCCACGGCCGTCATGACGGCGGGTCCGCAGGGCCTCTTCTACGGGGGCGGCTTCGCCCAACTGGGCAAGCAGGCGCTGGCGATCGTGGTAGTCGCACTCTATGCGTTCACGATGTCGTTCGTTATCGCGAAGCTGGTCGATCGGGTGATGGGCTTCCGCCTCAGCGCAGAAGACGAGACCACCGGCGTCGACCTCGCTCAGCACTCCGAAACCGCCTACGCCGAAGGCGTGCACGGCCATTTGCCGTTGCGAGGCCCGGGCTTGACGGGATCAGCCCCGCCAACAGCCTGAGCACGAAACCCTCTGAGGCCTTGACAACCACAGCCAGAGGGCGGATATTCATCGTATGATGATTTCATCGCATGATGAATTTATTTCGAATGGTGACGAGGTAGCCGTCGACATCAACCATTTGCGTGTGGTCCGCGGCAAACGCCCGGCGCTGCACGATTTCTCGGTTCGCATCGGCCGCGGCAGCATCACCGGTCTGCTCGGGCCGTCGGGCTGTGGCAAGACCACGCTGATTCGCTGCATTGTCGGCACCCAGCTGATCGCTTCGGGGACCGTGCGAGTCCTCGGCCTACCGGCCGGGTCAGCGTCTCTGCGCCGCCGAATCGGATACCTGCCGCAAGACCCGACGATCTACAACGACCTGCGGATCGTCGACAACGTCCGCTATTTCGCGTCGCTCTACGGATTTGACGGCCACGCCGCTGACTCCGCGATCGATCGGGTGGGGCTGAGCGATCACAGCACTGCCTTTTGCGGGAATCTGTCCGGCGGTCAGCGCACCAGGGTATCGCTGGCGTGCGCGCTGGTCTGCCAGCCCGAATTACTCGTGCTCGACGAGCCCACGGTCGGGTTGGACCCGGTACTACGGGCAGATCTCTGGGACCAGTTCGCCGAGCTCGCCCACGGCGGCACCACGCTGCTGGTTTCCAGCCACGTCATGGACGAAGCCGACCACTGCGGTGACCTGTTGCTGATGCGCGACGGCCACTTGGTCGCCCAGACCACCCCGACCCAACTACGAGAGGACACCGGATGCACGTCACTGGAGGACGCGTTTCTGTCCATCATCAGGCGCAGCACGAAGCGGCAGGCCGGTTAGGCCTGCGGGGCTACACCGCCACGACCACGCGGATTCTGCGTCAGCTGGCCGCCGATCACCGCAGCGTCGCGATGATCCTCGCGGTGCCGATCTTGGTTATCACGTTGATGTACTTCATGTTTGAGAACGCCCCACACCGTCCGGGCGCGCCATCGCCGTTCAACAACGCGTGCCTGATCCTGCTCGGCCTTTTCCCGTTGTTCGTGATGTTCATCATCACAGCAATCACCATGCAGCGCGAAAGGGCTTCGGGAACCTTGGAGCGGATCCTGACCACTCCGCTGCGCCGGCTCGATCTGCTGATCGCTTATGGCACGGCCTTTTCGGTTGCTGCAGCGCTACAAGCCACGTTGGCTTGCACCGTGTCGTTCTGGCTCCTCGGCTTCGACACCGCCGGTAATCCGTTATGGGTGTTCCTGATCGCGATCGTCAACGCCGTACTGGGAGTTGGGCTCGGCTTGTTGTGTAGTGCGTTCGCGCGAACCGAGTTTCAGGCCGTGCAATTCATTCCGCTGGTGATGGTGCCGCAGCTGTTGCTGGCCGGGATCATCGTCCCGCGTGCACTGATGCCGACCTGGCTGCACTGGATCAGCAACGTGATGCCGGCCAGCTATGCCCTGGAGGCTCTGCAACAGGTGGGTGCGCACACCCAGCTGACCGGCGTCGCGGTACGTGACATTTTGACCGTGCTGGGATTTGCGATCGCGGCACTGTGCCTGGCCGCCGCCACCCTTCGGCGACGGACACCGTAGCGTGGCGACCACCAGCACTGGGCGCAAGCGGCCCGGCCGTCCGGCGGGCAATTCCGATACACGCGAACGGATTCTGGAGAACGCCCGAATATTATTTGCCCGCAATGGAATCGGCAACACCTCGATACGGGCCGTAGCCGCGGCGGCAGGCGTGGACTCGGCGTTGGTGCACCACTACTTCGGCACCAAGGAAAAGCTGTTCGCCGCGGCCGTTCACATCCCGATAGACCCGATGGATGTGATCGGCCCGTTGCGTGAGGTGCCGATCGAGGAACTCGGCCACACGCTGCTGTCAATGTTGTTGCGGCTGTGGGACTCCGAGATCGGTACGGCATTCATTGCCGCACTGCGGTCAATCCTGGCCGGGTCGGAGGTCAACCTGTTTCGTTCGTTCATCCAGGACGTGATCGCGGTCGAGTTGGGTCCGCGGGTCGACAATCCGCCGGGCAGTGGAGTCATCCGAATCCAATTCGTCGCCTCACAGCTGGCGGGCGTGGTGATGGCGCGCTACATCATGGAGTTGGAGCCGTTCAAATCGCTGTCCGCCGAGCAGATCGCAGACACCGTCGCTCCGAACCTACAGCGTTACCTCACTGGGGATTTGGCTGATTTTTCTGTGCCGTAAGCCTAACGTGCTCGTCGTCGCCGACCTCGATCGCCTCATCGATCAGCAGCACCGGAATGCCGTCCTCGATGCGATAAGCACGCCGCATCCGCGGGTTGTACAGCAACTCCTGGTCGTCTTTAGCGACCAGCACCAGCGGGCCTCGATCGGCCGGGCAGACCAGGATGCTCAGCAGGGTTTCGTCAATCATGTCGTTCTCGATCACTAGACATCTCCGCTCGCGCTGCGCCCGTCAACCGCCGGAATTGGTTGGCGTCAGCATCGAAATACCACGCGTGCCGCCCCGGCTTGGGAATCCCGGCCGCGCGCAACGGACTTACCGTCGGGCGATATGTGGCGGACAGCGTCAGCTCCCCCACCACATGCACGATGTCGGGGCCCAACCCGAACGGCATGGCGGCGACCGCTTCGGTGAGATCCGCTGCGGTGATCGTTGCGCCCGGGCGCAACGTAACCGCGGCCACCGAGACGTGTTGACCGTCCACCTTCACGCCATAGGTCACCGCAAGGTCCACCGCCGGAATCAGCCCGAGCGCATCTGTGATCGGCTCGCAGCACACCATGCCGCGCGCCGTCCGCACGGCCGAACCGCGCCTGCCCACCAACCAGAAGTCGCCGTCGGCGTCACGACGGAAGAGATACTCGGTGGAGATCCAGGTGTCGGCCGGGGCGAACACCCCTCGTTTGACCGAAGCGGTCGGATCGATCGGCCCACGCGGCTCGGCGAGCAGCACCCCGACTTCGCCGGCGTCCGGTACCCGCACCAGCCCACGGTCGGTTTCCAGGATCAGGTCATGCTCGGCGTCGTAGGCGCCCAGTTCGACGCGTCCGGCTCCCGGTAGCGGCCGGCCCTTGCTGCCGATCTTGGCGCCAGACACGTTGGCCAGCACCGCATGCCCGTCGGTGGTGGCGAAGAACTCGACGACATGCGCGGGCGCAAACACGTCGACCACTCGCTGCCACATTCCGGTCGGCATACCGGAGCCGATGAACAACCGCACCGGGTGATTCCCGCGCAAGACGAACGCCGGGTCGTCGATGACATCGCGGAGCATCGCCCAGGTGTAGGAGACGACGGTGACGCCGTACTGACGCACCTCGGCGATGAATCGGTCCGCTCGCAGGCCCCGAGACAACGCGACCCGGGTGCCGCCGACCACCGCGCCGCCGAGGCTGACAAGCAGCCCGGACTCGTGATGCAGCGGCGTCAGGCAGTAGACCGTGTCGGTACGGCTTAAGGCCGCGGTCGAAGCGGTGCCGAACGCCGACAGCGCCCATCGGTAGTTGGTGATCTGCTTGGCGACGAGCTGGCCGCCGGCGGTGCTGAACGCGACGAACGCCAGATCCCTCGCCAGCCCGGGGTTGGCCCGATACCAGGCCGGGAGCTCGACGGCGTCGGGGTCGATCTGTTCCATGTCGATGACGCCGGCGTCATCGGGCAGATGCAGATCACGCGACTCACCGCCGCCGAGGACCAGGATCTGTCCGGGCAATTGCCGCGCGGTCTCGAGGTTGGCCGGGTCGGTGATGATCTCGGTCACGCCGCCGAGGCGGACCGCCGCGACCAGGTCGACGTCGGGCTTCAACAGCACCGCGACAGCGCCCAGCCGCGACAACGCGGCGATGGCCACCAGCGCGCTTGGCCGGGTTTCCATCAGCACACCGACGTGTTCGCCCTGGCGGACCCCGACCTCGATGAGGCCGCGCACGACGTTGTCGATGCGCCGGTTGACCGCCTCGTAGGTGTGAACGCGTCCGTCGAAGAGCAGGAACTCGCCGTTGGGCGCATCGTGCGCCTGTTCGCCGATGATCCGGCCCAGCGAGATGCGGGTGTGGTCGTTGATCTGGCCCAGTCGGGCCAACCGCGGCAAGGTTCGAACGGTCTCGACGGCGATCGTGCGCATGGACTTGTTGGCTGCGACGACGGCGTCGGCCGCACCACGGGCGATTGTCAGCGCCACCCCGGATGCCTCACCCAGGCCGTGCGCCACCCTGGAACTCAGCGCGACGCCGCGGTCGGCGTGCTCAGTCGGCTGGTCGGCCATCGGGAACATGTCGGTGGGTTTGTCGCCGTGCCCGGAAATCCAGAGCACCCAGTCGGCAACGGTTGGCCAAGTCTGCTGTGCCGCTCTGGATCCGACCACCAGCCCGAAATGACCGGCCCGCAGCGAGTATTCGTACACCTCGGCATTGGGTGCTGCACGACGGATGCCGCGCACCGCGGCCGGCTGGCCGATGTCATCGACCTCACCGACGAAAGCAAGCACCGGACAAGTGATGTCGGTGAGCGTCACCAGCTGACCGTTGATGGCGAAACCGCCCGTCATCATCCGGTTGTGCGCGATGAACTGTTTGAGCAGCTCGGAGACTGCCGGGCCGGACCAGGCGATCCAGCCTTCCGACTCCAGGAATCTGCGCTGAGCTTCCCGCGGCAGCAGCGCCTCACGGTCGTGCAGCTGGCGCACGAAATCGAGCCGCGCCTTCGCGGTCTTGAGCGGGTCGAGCATCTGAAAACCGGTGCGCGCCAGCCAACTTGGGATATCCAATCGGTTGAACACATGGTCGGCCATGAAATTGGCGATACCGGGAGCCAAGTTAGGCGGAAGCCCCATCGGGAGCGCCGCCAAGGTGTCCACCGGAGAGCCGAACGTGATGATGCTGGCGATGCCTTTCGAGCGTCGATACGCCGCCACCTGATAGGTGAACATCCCGCCCTGCGAATAGCCGGCCAGGTGCACATCTTGACCGGTGACTTCGGTCATCACGTCGAGCGCCTCACTTAGCGCGACGATGTGGTCGGCCAGGTTCCGCCGCATGCCGCCCTCGACCTGATCGGGTGAACCGAAGTCGATGACCCAGGGATCCAGCCCGGCGGCGTGCAAGATGCCGACCGCGCCCTCCTCGCGGGTGACATCCCACATGTTCGCCGACATCATCATCGGGTGCACCAAAAGGACCGGCGGGCCCGCCTGCGGGTGCCCGGGCCGACTGTCCGGCGGGAAGTACCGCCGAAGCTTGTACATCGGGACGCTCTCCACCACCTGAGACGGCGACGGGGAGTTGCCGGTTTCCAGGCCGCCGAGCCGCAGAACTTCCAGGCCGTTCTGCGCCGTTGCTACCAGACGCTCAACCGGTCGCGTGACCGCCGAAAGGTTCAGATCCATGCCGTCGCTCCCTACCAACTGAGACGGTTCTGCGCTGCTTGTGGGCCTGACAGCCTGCACATCATGGCATATCGCAGGGGGTAGGCCAGCAGCTTTGGTCACGGTGCCAATGCGTTCGCCAGCGTAGTCTGCCCGCCGGTCCGCCAGCTAAGGTCGGGCCGGTGGCACACCTGTTGGGGGCCGAGGCGGTGCACCTGGAGTATCCGACTCAGGTCGTCTTCGAGTCGTTGACCGTCGGGGTCAGCGACGGCGACCGCATCGGCGTCGTGGGACGAAACGGAGACGGCAAGTCCAGTTTGCTGGGTTTGCTCACCGGTCGGGTGCGCCCGGACGCCGGTCGGGTGACCCGGCGCAGCGGCCTGCGGGTCGGCGCGCTGAGCCAGGCGGACAACCTGGACTCGGGCAGCACGGTGGGATGGACACTGGTCGGCGACCGGCCGGAGCACGAGTGGGCAGGTAATCCGCGCGTCCGCGACGTGGTCGGCGGACTGGTCGCCGACCTCGCCTGGGACGCCACGATCGGCACGCTCAGCGGTGGCCAGCGGCGACGGGTACAGCTGGCCGCGCTGCTGGTCGGCGATTGGGATGTCATCACGCTCGACGAGCCGACCAACCACCTCGACATCGAGGGGATCACCTGGCTGGCCGGTCACTTGAGCCAGCGTTGGGCCCGCAACACCGGCGGACTGCTGCTGGTGACCCACGACCGGTGGTTCCTCGACGAGGTTGCGACCACGACGTGGGAGGTGCACGACAGAATCGTCGAGCCGTTCGACGGCGGCTACGCCGCTTATGTTTTGCAGCGAGTCGAGCGGGACCGGCGGGCCGCCGTCGTTGAGGCCAAGCGGCAGAACCTGATGCGCAAGGAGCTGGCCTGGCTTCGCCGCGGCCCACCGGCGCGCACATCGAAACCGAAGTTCCGAATCGATGCGGCCAACCAGCTGATCGCCGACGTGCCGCCGCTGCGCAACACTGTTGAGTTGGCGAAACTTGCCACCGCGCGCCTCGGCAAGGACGTGGTAGACCTGTTGGACGTATCGGTATCGTACCCACCTTCCAGCGGCCGTCCGGTGCTGTGCGATGTCGAATGGCGAATCGGCCCGGGCGAACGATCCGGCATCGTCGGCGCTAACGGCGCCGGCAAGTCCACCCTGCTCGGGTTGATCACCGGTGCGGTGCACCCCGATAGCGGAAAAGTCAAGCGCGGCAAGACTGTTCAGTTGGCGATCCTCGACCAGCAAGGTGATCAGCTGGCGCCGCTGTCCGGCGAGCGCGTCGCCGACGTGCTGGGCCGGCTACGCAGTGGCTATCAAGTCGACGGCCGTGACGTGACTCCGGCGCAGTTGTTGGAGCGGCTCGGATTCGCCGGAGAACAGCTTTCGGCACGGGTTGGTGAGCTCTCCGGCGGGCAACGCCGGCGGCTACAACTGATGCTCACGCTGCTGGCCGAGCCCAATGTCCTGCTGCTCGACGAGCCGACAAACGACGTCGACACCGACATGCTGGCCGCCACCGAAGATCTTCTCGACTCCTGGCCCGGCACACTGATCGTCGTCTCGCACGACCGCTACCTGCTGGAGCGTGTCACCGATCAGCAATACGCGATCCTGGATGGCCGGCTGCGGCACCTGCCCGGCGGCGTCGACGAATACCTGAGGCTCGCCGCGCACGCGAGAACAGCCCGTGCTGCAGCGCCAGCCACCAGTACCGCTGAGCCGCAGGCGATGTCGGGAGCGCAGTTGCGTGCCGCCCAAAAGGAGATCGCTGCAATCGACCGCAGGCTCGCACGGCTGGCGGACCAGATCGCTGCCGCGCACCGCGAACTCGCCGAGCATGACCAATCCGACCACGTCGGCGTCACCCGGCTCACCCGGAAGTTGCGCGAGCTGGAAGACGACGTCGCCGGGCTGGAGAACCGTTGGATGGAACTTTCGGAGCTGGTCGAATAAGGCCTAGCGCCTGAGCTGTTGCCGAAGTCGTTCGGCCGCATCATGAACCGCGTCGAGCTGTGCGGCGACCCGGCTCGGCGCGGTCCCGCCGCGCGCGTCGCGCGATGACACCGAACCCTCGATGGTCAGGACTTCGCGGACCTCGGGGGTCAAGTTGCTGCTGACGGCAGCCAGCTCGTCGTCGGTCAGGTCCTCCAGGCCGACCCCGCGCTGCTCGGCGACCCGCACGGCCGCTCCCGCCGACTCGTGTGCATCGCGGAACGGGACGCCTTGGCGCACCAGCCATTCGGCGATGTCGGTAGCCATGGTGTAGCCGGCCGGCGCTAGCGCCGCCATCCGCTCGGTGTCGAACGTCAGGCTGCCGACCAGTCCGGCCATCGCGGGCAGCAGCAGCTCCAGCTGCGCAACCGAGTCGAACACCGGTTCTTTGTCCTCTTGCAGGTCTCGGTTGTAAGCCAACGGCTGCGCCTTCAGCGTCGCCAGCAGCCCCGCGACGTTCCCGATCAACCGACCGGATTTCCCACGAGCCAGCTCAGCGATGTCGGGATTCTTCTTCTGCGGCATGATCGAGCTGCCGGTCGACCACGCGTCGTGCAAGGTGACGTAACCGAATTCGGTTGAGCTCCAAAGGATGATGTCCTCGGCAAGCCGCGAGAGGTCGACGCCGATCATCGCGAAAACAAACGCGGCTTCCGCAGCGAAATCCCTTGCTGCAGTGGCGTCTACCGAGTTATCGGCGGCAGTCGCGAATCCGAGCTGTGCGGCGATCGCGTCTGGGTCAAGCCCCAGCGACGACCCGGCTAACGCTCCGGAACCATACGGCGACACCGCGGTGCGCTTGTCCAGGTCGACGATCCGCTCGACGTCGCGCAGCAGCGGGTGGGCGTGCGCAAGCAGATGGTGGGCCAGCAGGATCGGCTGCGCAGACTGCAGGTGGGTCTTGCCCGGCATGATCGCGCTTGGGTGAGCACCGGCCTGGGTGCCCAGTGCAGCGACGAGGTCGAGCGCACCGGCGGCCACTCGGCGGATGGCATCACGCAGCCACATCCGAAACAGGGTGGTCACCTGATCGTTTCGTGAACGGCCCGCCCTCAGCCGACCGCCCAGGTCGGGCCCAACCCGATCAATCAGTCCGCGTTCCAAAGCGGCGTGCACGTCCTCGTCGATAACCACCGGAAGGAAACTGCCATCGGCGACATCCTCGGCGAGGCTGTCCAGCCCGGCCAGCAGCCCGTCGCGCTGCTCTTCGGTGAGCAGCCCGGCTTGGAACAGCACCACGGTGTGCGCCCTGGACGCGGTGATGTCGTAAGGCGCCAGCACCCAATCGAAGTGGGTGGATTTGCTCAACGCGGCCAGCGCATCGGACGGGCCGTCGGCGAACCTCCCGCCCCACAACGATCCTTCGTTGGTGGTCATGGTTGATCAGTGGCCACGTCACGGCGCGCGGCGATTTTCGACGACAGGCCGTGCACGTACACAAAGCCCTTGGCTGCGGACTGGTCGAAGCTGTCCCCTTCGTCGTAGGTCGCGAGGTTGAAGTCGTAGAGCGATTCGGCGCTGCGCCGCCCGTTGACGGCAATGTGGCCGCCGTGCAACACCATCCGGATTTCGCCGGACACGTGTTCCTGCGTCTTGGCGACGAAAACCTCCAGCGCCGCCTTCAACGGCGAGTACCACAATCCGTCGTAAACCAGTTCCGCCCAGCGTTGGTCGGTGTGACGCTTGAACCGCCCCAGCTCGCGCTCGAGCGTGACGTGCTCGAGTTCGGTGTGCGCGGTGATCAACACCATCGCCCCCGGCGCTTCGTAGATTTCACGGCTCTTGATGCCCACCAGCCGGTCTTCGACCACATCCAGGCGGCCGACGCCCTGTGCGCCACCACGCGTGTTGAGCTCCTCGATCGCCTGCAGCACCGACACCGGCCTGCCGTCGATCGACACCGGAACGCCCCGCTCGAATCCGACGATCACCTCATCGGGGGTGTTCCAGTTGACCGTGGGGTCTTCGGTGTAGGCGTAGATGTCCTTCGTCGGTGCATTCCACAGATGTTCCAGGAAGCCGGTTTCCACCGCCCGGCCCCACACGTTCTGGTCGATCGAAAACGGTGAGCGCTTGGTGACGTTGATCGGAATGGCGTTCTCTTCGGCGAACGCGATCGCCTTTTCCCGCGTCCACGCGTAGTCACGGACTGGTGCGAGCACCTCCAGATCCGGTGCCAGCGAAGCGAATCCGACTTCAAATCGAACCTGGTCGTTGCCTTTACCGGTGCAACCGTGCGCGACGATGCTTCCGCCGTGCTCGCGGGCTGCGGCGACCAGATGCTTGGCGATCAGCGGCCGGCTGATCGCCGACACCAGCGGGTAGCGATCCATGTAGAGCGCGTTGGACAAGATGGTCGGCAGGCAATAACCCTCGGCGAACTCGTCGCGGGCGTCGACGACGACAGCTTCGACAGCGCCGCAATCCAGGGCCCGCTGGCGTACCACCTCCATGTCTTCACCGCCCTGGCCCAGATCGATCGCGACTGCGACCACCTCTCGGCCGGTCTCCTTGCCGATCCAGCTGATCGCCACCGAGGTGTCCAAACCGCCGGAATACGCCAAGATGACGCGCTCGGACATGAATTGCTCTCCTTGTTTCGCAGGTTATTTAAGGTCTTGGATCACGGTTGCAAGCTCGGCGCCTGTCATCGGCTCGCGAGCCGCCACGAAAATGGTGTCGTCTCCGGCGATGGTTCCGACGACGTACGGTAGTGCTGCCCGGTCGATGGCGCTGGCCAGGTAGTCGGCTGCGCCGGGTGGGGTGCGCAGCACGGCCAGGTTCGCGCTGGCGTCGGTAGACACCAGCAATTCGCTCAGCAGCCGCGACAGTCGGCCGGTGCCACCCGATACCCCGCGCAGCGGGCTGCCGTCCTCGGGCACCACATACATGCCCACCCCACCGTCGGCGCCGCGCAGCTTGACCGCGCCGAGCTCCTCCAGGTCCCGCGACAAGGTGGCCTGCGTGACCTCGATCCCGTCGGCGGCCAGCAGCGCGGCCAGCTCGCTTTGGCTGCGCACCTCAGCCGACGACAACATCGAGACGATGCGCGCCTGCCGGGCGGTACGGGTGACTTCCGATGTGGTTTTCGATCGTGTCATTTCGACCGCTCCAAAAGCCACACCAACAGCGCCTTTTGCGCATGCAGCCGGTTTTCGGCCTCATCCCACACCGCGCTGTGCGCTCCGTCGATCACCTCGTCGGTGATCTCGTGCCCGCGGTGCGCCGGAAGACAGTGCAGCACAACAGCTTCCGAGCTAGCCAGGTCAAGCAGACCGGCGTTGACCTGGAATGGGCGGAACGGCCGAACCCGGTCCAGCCCGTCGTCCTCCTGACCCATCGACGTCCAGGTGTCGGTTACCAGTACGTCTGCGCCCGACGCTGCAGCGGCCGGGTCTGCGGTGACCGTCACCGAGGCGCCGGTGTCCGCGGCGCGCCGCTCGGCGACGGCGAGCACCGATGGATCGGGGCCAAAGCCATCGGGAGCGGCGACCGTCACGTGGATGCCGGCGGTGGCACCGCCGAGCATCAGCGAATGCGCCATGTTGTTGGCGCCGTCGCCGAAGTACGACATCTTCAGGCCGCGTAGCGATCCGGCGCGTTCGGCCACGGTCTGCAGATCGGCCAGCACCTGACAGGGGTGGAACTGGTCGGAGAGCGCGTTGACAATCGGCACCGTCGCGGTTTCGGCCATCGCGGCCAGACGGGCTTGCCCGTAGGTGCGCCAGACGATGGCATCGACGTAGCGGGACAACACTTTTGCGGTGTCCTGCAGGGTCTCTTCGCGGCCCAGCTGGGTGCTGCGGCCGTCGACAACCACGGCGTGCCCGCCGAGCTGGGCGATACCCACTTCGAACGAAAATCGGGTTCGGGTGGAGTTTTTGTCGAAGATGACGGCGACGCCGCGCGGACCCTCCAGCGGACGCTGGCTGAATGGATCCTTTTTCAGCTCGGCGGCCAGTGCCAGCACTTCGGCCTGTTCATCGGGCGACAGGTCGTCGTCGCGCAGGAAGTGTCGTGTCATGGGATTGCCCCCGCCGTATCCAGGATCCCCGGCAGCGCGGTGACAAAGGCGTCGATCTGGTGTTCGGTGATGATCAACGGCGGCGCCAACCGAATCACGTCGGGCGCGGCAGCGTTCACCAGGAAACCACCAGCGCGACAGGCTATCTCGACGTCCTTTGCGGCTGGGGCGCTGAGCACCACCCCGCACAGCAGGCCGCGCCCACGGACGTGATCGATCAACGGGTGACCGAGCGATTCGATGCCTTGGCGCAAGGTTTTTCCGAGCACTTCGGCGCGTCGTACCAGATCGTCGGCGGCCAGTACCCGCAGCACCGCCAGCGCCGCCGCTGCGCAGATCGGGTTGCCGCCGAAAGTGCTGCCATGCAGACCGGGTGAGAGTAGTTGCGCGGCCGGCCCGACCGCCAGGCACGCCCCGATCGGCAGCCCACCGCCGAGGCCTTTGGCCAACGTCACCACGTCGGGAGTGATGCCGTCATGCTGGTGGGCGAAAAACGTACCGGTCCGGCCCATCCCGGTCTGCACCTCGTCGAGAACCAGCAGGGCACCGTGCGCGGACGTGATGTCGCGGGCGGCCGCGAGGTAGCCGTCGGGCGGGACCACGACACCGCTCTCCCCCATGATCGGCTCCAAAAACACCGCCGCGGTCTCATCAGTGACAGCCGCCGAAAGGGCATCGGAGTCGCCATAGGGGACATGGGTGACGTCACCGGGCAGCGGTGCAAACGGTGCCTGCTTAGTGGGCTGACCGGTCAGGGCCAGCGATCCCATGGTCCGACCATGGAAAGCTTCTTGAGCTGCAACCAGTTTCGTCCGCCCGGTCAGCCGGGAAAGTTTGAACGCCAACTCGTTGGCCTCGGTGCCCGAGTTGCAGAAGAACACCCGCGTCTCTGCCTCGCAGCCCAGCAAGCCGACCAACGCCTCGGCCAGCGCGATACCAGGTTCGGCGGCGTACAGATTAGAGGTATGTCCGAGCGTTGACATCTGCCGCGTGACGGCGTCGATGACGGCAGGGTGACGATGTCCGAGCACGTTGACGGCGATGCCGCCCAGCAGATCCAGGTAGGACTTCCCGTCCACATCGGTGACCACCGCACCGTCTCCGCTGGCCAATGCGACCGGCGGGACGCCGTAGTTGTTCATCATCACCGCGGACCACCGCTGCTGCAGGGCCTCCGTATTGGTCACGCGCTCACCACCTTCGTGCCGGTGCCTTCGTCAGTGAACAATTCGACCAGCACGCAGTGCTCGACGCGGCCGTCGATGATGTGCGCGCTGGGCACGCCGCCGCCGACCGCGCGCAGGCATGCCTCGATCTTGGGGATCATGCCGGTTTCCAGTGTCGGCAGCAGTTGCGCCAATGTGGCCGTGTCGATTTCGGTGACCAGGGAATCGCGGTCGGGCCAGCGGGTGTACAGGCCGTCGATATCGGTGAGCATCAGCAGCTTTTCAGCTCCCAATGCTTCGGCCAGCGCCGCGGCCGCAGTGTCGGCGTTGATGTTGTGCACGACGCCGTCGCTGTCCGGGGCCAATGTTGAAACCACCGGGATCCGTTCGGCTGCAATAAGGTCGAGGATCGCCGCGGTATTGACATGGTCGACATTGCCCACCAGCCCGATGTCGGTGGGCACGCCGTCGACGGTGACACTGCGCCGTACCGCCGTGAAGAGGTGTGCGTCCTCGCCGGTGATGCCGACCGCGTAAGGCCCGTGCGCGTTGATCAGGTTGACCAACTCGCGGCCCACCTGACCGAACAACACCATCCGCGCTACGTCGAGCACTTCCGGTGTGGTGACGCGGAAGCCGCCCTTGAAGTCGCCGGCGATCCCGAGCCGCTGCAACATGGCACTGATCTGCGGCCCGCCGCCATGGACGACGACGGGGTGGACCCCGCAGTTACGCAAGAACGCCATGTCGGCCGCGAACGCGCATCGCAGCGCATCGTCGGTCATCGCGTTGCCGCCGTATTTGATCACTACGATCTTGCCGTGCAATTGCTTGAGCCAGGGCAGGGCCTCGGCCAGCACCTGCGCCTTCGCCTGGATCGACACCGCGGTAGCGCTCATGACGAGTAGGCCGAGTTCTCTTCGACGTAGCCGTGCGACAGGTCGGTGGTGCGGATGGCCGCCTGGCCGTCGCCGATTTTGAGGTCGACCAGGACGTCGATGTCGGTACCTGACAGATCCACCTGGCGTGCGCCCACTGCACCGACACCGTCGATGCACACCGGAGATCCGTTGAACGACACGGTAATCCGGTCTGGATCCAGGCGGATCGGCGCCATACCGACCGCGGCCAGCACCCGCCCCCAGTTCGGATCGGAGCCGAATAGCGCGGTCTTGACCAGGCTGTCGCGGGCAACCATCCGGGCGGCAACCAGCGCGTCGTCCTCGGTGGCTGCGCCCGTGACGGTCACGGCGACCCGTTTGGTGACGCCTTCGGCGTCGGCCTGCAGCTGCGCGCACAGATCATCACAGACGCGCAGCACGGCGTCGTCGAGATCGGCTTGGGTAGGCGCGATCTCGCTTGCACCCGAGGCCAGCAGCAGCACGGTGTCGTTGGTCGAGCAGCTGCCGTCGACATCGAGGCGGTCGAACGTCTGCGAGGTGGCCCGGCGTAGCGCGTCCTCGAGCGCACCGGCGTCGGCGACTGCATCGGTGGTGAGCACGCACAGCATGGTTGCCAGCGACGGCGCGAGCATCCCGGCGCCCTTGGCCATCCCGCCGATTGTCCAGTTATCCGGATGGTGCAGCGCAACCTGTTTGGGCACGGTGTCGGTGGTCATGATGGCCCGTGCGGCTTCTTCCCCACCGGCGAGCCCGCCGGCCATCTCCTGCACGACGTGACCAACGCCGGCCAGCACCTTGTCCATCGGCAGCCGGTCACCGATTAATCCGGTGGAGCACACGGCGACTTCGATTGCGCCGGTTTCGGTACCCCAGTCCGACAACGCGGCGGCAACCGCTTCGGCGGTGGCGTGAGTGTCGGCGAACCCGTCCGGACCGGTGCAGGCGTTGGCGCCACCGGAGTTCAGAATCACCGCCCGCAACCGGCCGGTGGTCAGCACCTGTTGCGTCCACAGCACGGGTGCCGCTTTCACCTGATTGCGGGTGAATACTCCGGCGGCCGCGTGGTCGGGACCCTCGTTGAACACCAGGGCCAGGTCGAGGGCACCCGACGACTTGATCCCGGCGGCGATCCCGGTGGCGCGGAAGCCAGCCGGCCCCGTCACTCCCTGCGCGCGCACCAGCTGCGCGTCGGCGCGAGTCACGGCGCCACTCCGACCACCGAAAGACCCTCGGTTTCCGACCAGCCGAGCGCCAGGTTCATCGACTGCACCGCGGCGCCGCCGGTGCCCTTGACCAAATTGTCGATCGCCGCGATCGCGATGAACGTGGCGGCGTCCTCGTCGATTGCCACCGCGATGTGCGCGGCGTTGCTGCCGATCACCGAGCCGGTGCGCGGCAGCTGCCCTTCGGGTAGCAGATGAACGAAAGGTTCGTCGTGATAAGCCTTTTCGTAGGCTGCGCGCAGCTGCGATAGTGGCGACTGGGTGCGCGCGGTACAGGTCGCCAGGATGCCGCGCGAGGTGGGGATGAGCACCGGGGTAAACGACACGGTGACGTCCCGGTCGGTGACGTGCTTGAGGCCCTGGACGATTTCGGGAGTGTGCCGGTGCGCGCCGGCGATGTTGTAAGCCCGCGCCGACCCGATGACCTCCGAACCGAGCAGCTCGGTTTTCACGGTGCGGCCGGCGCCAGATGTGCCGCTGACCGCGACGACGGTGACGGCCGGATCGATGAGGTCGGCGGCCACGGCGGGGAAAAGCGCCAACAGCGCGGCGGTCGGATAGCAGCCCGGTACCGCGATGCGTCGGGCAT
>NZ_JBAUZA010000355.1:0-8072 GCF_049585075.1 Mycobacterium sp. | reverse complement strand
CCGGTGACCACGACGGTGCGATGGCCAACGCGACCGCCATCCGCGCGATGATGGGCATTCTCGGCTGCGACCCGCTCGACGAGCGCTGGGAGTCACACGACGAGACATCGGCTGCGCTGGCGGCGGTCGACGTGTTGGTGCGCGCTGAGCTGGAGCGGCGCGAACAGGCGCGTGTGCAGCGCGACTGGAAGCTCGCCGACGAGATTCGCGATCGGCTCAAAGACGCCGGCATCGAAGTCACCGATACCGGCGATGGCCCGCAGTGGTCGTTGGGAACTCAGCCCGATGGCCGGTAATTCCCGGCGCCGCGGCGCGATCCGCAAACCCGGGACCAAGAAGGGGCCGACCGTGGGCTCCGGCGGCCAACGCCGCCGCGGGCTAGAAGGCCGCGGCGCCACTCCGCCCGCGCATATGCGGCCCTACCATCCGGCCGCCAAACGACTCAAGGCGCAGCAGCGCCGGCCCGTTAAACGCAGCGACGACGACGTCGAAACTGTTTTGGGACGAAACCCGGTATTGGAATGCCTGCGCGCCGGGGTTCCGGCTACCGCGCTCTACGTTGCGCTCGGGGCTCAAGCCGACGAGCGGCTCACCGAATCAGTCACGCTGGCAGCCGATTCCGGTATCGCAATCCTCGAAGTGCCGCGCACCGACCTGGATCGGATGACGACCAACGGCCTGCATCAAGGAATCGCGTTGCAGGTGCCACCCTACGAGTACCTTCATCCTGACGAGCTGCTCGCGATGGCCTTGGATTCCCCGCCCGCATTGCTGGTTGCGTTGGACAACATCTCCGATCCACGCAATCTGGGTGCGATCGTTCGTTCGGTCGCGGCGTTCGCCGGTCATGGGGTGTTGATCCCGCAGCGGCGTTCGGCGTCAGTGACAGCGGTGGCCTGGCGGACCAGCGCCGGCGCTGCCGCGCGGGTACCCATCGCGCGAGCCACCAATCTCAATCGGACACTGAAGGATTGGGCCGATCGCGGTCTGCAGTTGGTCGGGCTGGACGCCGAAGGCGACACGGTCCTCGACGATCTGGACGCCGAGGGTCCGCTGGTGGTTGTCGTCGGATCGGAAGGAAAGGGACTGTCGCGGTTGGTACGTCAGAGCTGCGATGCGGTGGTGTCGATCCCGATGGCCGGCCCGGCTGAATCGTTGAACGCCTCGGTGGCCGCCGGGGTGGTGCTGGCTGAGATCGCCCGTCAGCGCAGGCGGTAGCAGTCGATGCGAACGATCCATCTCGAAACGACCCTCCCCACCAGCGCCGAGCGTGTTTGGTACGCGATGCAATCACCGGTCACATTCCTTTACGTGTGCAGGGGCCTGTTCGGTGTTCCTGCATTGGCAGGACGAGCGGAGCCGCTGCGACCCGGCGAGCGCGGCACCGCGTGGCTGTTCGCTTTTCATCTCATTCCGGCCTACCGGCACACCATCGAAGTCATAGAGGTCGACCAGGCCGATCGGACGATCCGAACCCACGAGCACGGCGGCGTGCTCCGGGCCTGGGACCACACGCTGCACGTCGAACCGATTGACGACACCCACTGCGGCTACAGCGACACAGTTGATATCGATGCTGGCCGCGCAACGGCTTTCGTCGCGGCTGTTGCCGCTGGCATATTCCGCTACCGGCAACGGCGTTGGCACAAGCTCGTCCGCCAGCACTTGCTGCCGCAGGGATCTGCATATGCAAGTTGAGCGGCTTGCCGCTCTGTTGTCCGCAGCGGTGGTGGCTTTGGCGCCGTCCGCGGCTGCGGAATTGCCGCGATTCGACCTGCAGGCCCACGCCGGTGGCCGCGGCGAGGCGACCGGCGAATCGTTGCATGCCTTCGCCAAATCGCTCGAACTCGGTGTCAGCACACTGGAACTCGACATCAACATCACCAAGGATCACCAACCATTGGTATGGCATGACCCGATCATCGAGCCTGGGCAATGCGCCGACACCGGGCCGGCTTTCGGCGGCGACCCGTCGTACCCGTACGTCGGGAAACCGGTGCACGACCTGATCGCGGCGCAGATCCAAACACTGGATTGCGGAAAGCCGAACAGCCAATTTCCGCAAGCAGAAGTGGTGTGGGGCAATAAGATTGTTACGCTGCCAGCGGTCTTCTCACTCGTCGACGCGTATCGGGCCGATGTGCGTTTTAACATCGAAACCAAGGTCGCAGCCGATCGCCCGGCCATTTCGGCCGACCCGCAGGAGTTCGTCGACGTGGTGCTGGCTGCAGCCAGGTCGGCGGGCAAGGTCGACCTAGTCGACATCCAAAGTTTCGACTGGCGAACGTTGCCGCTCGTACACCAGGCCGAGCCGGCGATTCCGCTGGTGGCTTTGTGGGATGCGCAGACCTGGGTTCCGGATTCGCCTTGGCTGGCTGGTGTCAATCCTGCGGTCGTTGGTGACCCGATGCTTGGCGCCACGATGGTCGGCGCCAACGTTGTTTCGCCCGAATACACTTTGGTCGACAAGGTTCTGGTCGGCCGTGCACATGCGTTGGGGCTCAAGGTCATTCCGTGGACGATCGATGACGCCAACGACATGCGGGCCCAGATCGCCTATGGTGTCGACGGGATCATCACCAACTATCCCGCGACGCTGCGCACGGTGATGGCCGAAATCGGTATGCCGTTGCCGCCGGCATACCGACGCTGACTCAATCGCCACACGTGTCACGTCAGCACCCTCGGGTGTTGGTCACATGCTTCTGAGAAACGTGGCGCATGCGATATCACCGCGCCAGCCGATGGACTTGATATCGTATGCGGTCTCAATTGGAGATCAGACTGCGCCCCCTCCGGAGCGACGCCAGGGGCCGCTGAGTTTTAGAGGCCCAGTAGTCGCACGCCGGCCCACAGCGCCAGCACCGCCGCTACCAGCGCCGTCGGCACCGTGCACAGCCCGAGCCTGGTGTATTCGCCGACGCTAGCCGGAACATCGTAGCGACGTAATACGCTGCGCCACAGCAGGTTTGATAGGGAGCCCACATAGGTCAGGTTGGGCCCGATGTTCACCCCGATCAGCACGGCCAGCACCGCGGCCGGCCCGCTCGGCGCGACGAGCGGTACCAGCACCAGCGTCGCGGGCAGATTGTTGACGACGTTGGCCAGCACCGCCGCCACCACCGCGAAGCCGAGCAGCGCGGCCAAACCGGAACCGGACGGCAACATCTCGGCCATCCGGTCGGACACACCGTTTTGCATGACCGCCTGCACCACGACGCCCAACGCCAACACGAACACCAGAAACGGTATGTTCACCGCGCGCACGATCGCCGCGGCGTTGGTGTGCCGTCGTGCCAGGCTGCGTACCGCCATCGCCGCCGCTCCGGCGAGCGCCGCCCACGCCGGCGCCACTCCGGCAGCCTCCGCGATCACGAACCCGGCCAGCGTCAGCGCCACCACCACCAACGCGAACACCGGTATCTGCGGTGCCGGCTCATCTTCTTCCGGTTGGGGCTGCACGCTCAGGTCGCGGTGGAAGAACACCCGGAAGACGAGATAAACGGTGCCAATCGCGGCCAGCCATGGCAGCGCCATCACGGCGGTGAACTTGGTAAAGGACACGTTGGCGACGTGAAAAGCCAGCAGGTTGGTCAGGTTTGACACTGGAAGCAATAACGACGCGGCGTTGGCCAGGTGGGCCGTCGCGTAGGCATGCGGCCGCACCGGCGCCCGCAGTCGCCGCACGGTGGTCAGCACCACCGGCGTCAACAGCACAACGGTGGCGTCCAGGCTCAGCACCGCGGTGATCGCGGCGGCAATACCGAACACTTGCCGCAGCAGGCGTCGGGATCCGAAGCGGGCACGTGCCATTGCCGCCCCGGCCGCCTCGAACAGCCCTTCGTCGTCGCACATTTTGGCCAACACCAGCACCGCACCCAGGAAGGCGACGACATGCGACAGCCGGGCAGCCTCTGCAGCCGCATCGTGCGTTGAGATTGCGCCGACGGCGATCAGGATGACCACTGCCGGGGTGGCGGCGAACGCCTCGGGCCAACCCCGCGGACGGGCAACCGCGAACGCCAAAACCACCGCCAGCGACAAAAGAGCCAGAAGCAGCGTCAAATTTGGGCCCACGGATCTTCGCGCCGCCACACCGTCGGCATATCCAGCGCGATACCATCCTGCTCGGCGAGCTTGCTCAGAACGCGCAGCGTTACGTCCAAGTCGTCGCCCGCATAGGGCAACGCGCGCAACGGTTCTGACAGCGGGCGAAAGAAATCATCCCAGTGAATCAACACCACGCGGTTTGCGCCCACGGTGCGCACCGTCTCGGTCCAGTAGTCGACGAGGTACGGCTCGGCCTGCAGACCCAGCTGGCCAACGCCGAGATAGACGACATCGGCGCGTTGGCCGGCCAGCGAGCCCTTGACGAAGCCGGCACTGCCTTGAATCAACAGCCGCTGGTCGGACGGTCGGTGATGTACCAGCGTCGACCAGGCCTCGCCGCACCGGTAGGCTGATGCCTTCACCGGTGGTATCACCGCCGCGGTGATCTCTCCGGGGAACCGATCGGGTGGGCTGTGCTGCGACTTGATCAGCGTCATGTCGAAGGCGCCCAACCGAATTGGCTCGCCTGATACCGCAACGACGATGCGGTCTTCGGCAAGGCCGTAGCCACGACCGACGTTGGCCGCCGATTCGCCCCCAACCAATCGCGCGCCGGTGCGATCGGCGACCAGCGCGGAATCCAGCGCGTGGTCGAAATGCGTGTGCACCGGGATGACCGCCTCCAGCCGGGTCACCTTAGCGCGGGCCAGGCACCCGTCCACCCGAGCCGGCGATGGCGCCACCTTGCCCAACGCGATTCGGGCCAGGCTGGGCCGGGAGAAGTAGCCATCGGTCAGCAGCGTCGAAGCCCCGTCGTCGAGCAGCAGCGTCGAAACCCCGAGCCACGTCACCGTCAGGGGTGCGCTGGATTCGGCGACCGGCACGCTGAACCGGTGCGCATACCGCTCGATGTCCGGACGCCCCGGCCGCAGCCGCATCAGCAAAACGCCTTCAGGTCAATCCCGTCGGCCTTGAGCCGATCTCGTACTGCCGTCGCAATCTGAACCGCACCGGGTGAATCACCATGCACACAAACCGATTTCACATGCACGTCAAGTGCAGAGCCGTCAACCGCGGTGACGTGCCCGGTAGTCACCATCGCCACCACCCGTTCGGCGATGGCCGTCGGATCATGCAGCACCGCGTCGGGCTCGCGACGGGACACCAGTGCGCCGTCCGGTTGATAGGCGCGATCGGCGAATGCCTCCGGCACCGTGCGCAAGCCACGGCTTTGCGCCTCCTCGAAGAACGCCGAACCCGCCAGGCCCAGCACCGGCAAGCTCGCGTCGACCATCTGCACCGCCTGCGCGACGGCGGTGGCCTGCTCACGGTTGGTCATGATCGTGTTATACAGCGCGCCATGGGGTTTGACGTAGGACACCGCCGATCCGGCCGCCTGCGCGAGTCCGTGCAACGCGCCGATCTGATAGACGACGTCGGCAAGCAGATCCTCCGGTGTGACGTCGATGAACCGCCTGCCGAATCCGGCCATGTCGCGGTAGCTGACCTGTGCCCCGATGCGCACACCGCGATCGGCGGCCAGCCGGCACACCCGCAGCAGCCCGGCCGGGTCGCCGGCGTGGAAGCCGCAGGCGACGTTGGCGCTGGTGACGATGCCGAGCATGGCGTCGTCGTCGCCGAGCCGCCAGACGCCGAAGCCCTCGCCGAGGTCGGCGTTGAGATCGATAGAGGCCACGATCGCTAGCTTAAGGCGAGAATCTGCCCGCGATCCGGCGGGAATGCCCGGTAGCCTGACACGGCATGAGCCCCACGCCGCGACGGCGGGCGACCCTGGCATCGTTGGCGGCTGAGCTCAAGGTATCGCGCACCACCATCTCGAACGCCTACAACCGACCCGATCAGCTATCCCCAGAGTTGCGGGAAAGAGTGCTCGCCACCGCCAAGCGCATCGGTTATCCCGGACCCGATCCGGTGGCGCGGTCACTGCGGACCCGCAGGGCAGGGGCGGTGGGCCTGATGGTCACCGAACCGCTCACCTATTCGTTCAGCGACCCGGCCGCGCTGGATTTCGTTGCAGGACTTGCCCAGTCGTGCGAAGAGCTGGGTCAGGGACTGATGCTGGTGGCCGTCGGCCCAAGCCGCAGCATCGCGGAGGGGACGGCATCCGTGCTCGCGGCGGGAGTCGACGGGTTCGTGGTCTACTCGGCAGCCGGGGACGACCCCTACTTGCAGGTCGTGCAGCAACGGCGACTGCCGCTGGTGGTGGTCGACCAGCCCAAAGAAGTGCCCGGCGCATCCGCGGTGGGCATTGACGACCGGGGGGCGATGCGCAAGCTCGGCGATTACGTGCTCGGTTTGGGCCATCGCGAGATCGGACTGTTGACGATGCGGCTGCGCCGTGACCGTCACCAGGGCCTGGTCGACTCCCAACGCATCCGTTCGTCGACATTTCACGTGCAAAGCGAACGCATCCGCGGTATCCGCGACGCGATGGCCGCGGCGGGTGTCGACCCGGAGTCGTTGACCGTGGTGGAAAGCTACGAGCACACCCCGGCATCCGGCGGCGATGCCGCCAAGGTTGCGCTCGACGCCAATCCGCGAATCACCGCGCTGATGTGCACAGCCGACGTGCTGGCGTTATCGGCGATGGACTACCTGCGGGGCCGCGGCATGTACGCGCCGGGCCAAATGACCGTCACCGGCTTCGACGGCATATCCGAGGCGATTGGCCGCGGTCTGACGACGGTGGCGCAGCCAAGCCTGCAGAAAGGGCGCCGGGCCGGCGAGCTCTTGCACGAAGGCAATATCCAACCCACGATCGAGGTGCTCGACACCGAACTGATCCGCGGACGTACCGCCGGGCCACCGGCCTGACCGGTCGGCTCGGCCGCAGAGTCAAACTGCGGAGTTCTCGCCGTTGCCGATCAGCAGCCGCACCGCGAGGTCAAGCCGCTTGCTCACGTCGGTGGCCGATGCCCTCCGGGTTAGCCAGGCCAGCAGATTTGACAGCCATACGTCCGAGATCACCCGGGCGATGTGGTACTGGTCTTCGCTCGGTTCGCCGTCGCTCATTGCCCGGGCGAACATCGAGTCGATCAGCTTCTCGACGTGATCGACTTCGCCGGCCGCAGAGGCGTCGGCGAAGACATAGGCGCGAGTCATGGCCTCGGTGAGCAGCGGATTGCGCTGCATCGCGCGATTGAGTTTGCTGACCATGAAGTTCAGCCGCTGGAACGGCGTGCCGCCGGTCAGGCTGGAGCGGTCAGTCTTGGCATCGATTCGCTCGAATTCCCGGCCCAGCGCGGAGACCAGCAGATGCACCTTCGACGGGAAATACCGGTAGAGCGTGCCTACCGCGACGTCCGCGCGGTCGGCCACCGCACGCATCTGAACTGCCTCGTAGCCGCCCTTGGAGGCGATGGCCATCGTCGCGTCGAGGATGCGTTTGCGACGCTCGCGTTGTGCCTCAGACCCGAGCTCGGACTCGGCCAATACCGCCACGCTCATCACCTCACGAGGTTGCGCAGGGGACGAACTCGAGGGCTGACCCGAGCCGGTGTTCGCTGGCCCCGAAGCGGAAGGGGACATCTGACGGACAGCTCCTTTTCTTGCGTCCTCGCTCGAAACGATACGCATGCCGAGCGCGAATTTCTCACCTCCGTGCCGCCGAGACACCGGGATGTCCTGCTGCGATGGCATTCGACTTGACGGTCGAACGCTGGCACTATTAGAACACGTTCTAGTCCGGTGACGATGCAGCTTCCGTAGGAAACTGAGGAGGAACCGGACAATTAGCACTGAAGCGAGGGAGCCGATCGTGCCAACCACCATCACCGACGAACAGTTCGCGGCGCGTGAGTTGGTGCGCGATTGGGCCGCGACGTCCGGCGCGGCGGCGGCGGTCAGGGCCACCGAGCAGGGCGAACCTGACGCCTGGCGACCGGTTTTTGGCGGCCTGACCGATCTGGGCTTGTTCGGCGTCGCGGTCCCCGAAGAGTGCGGCGGGGCCGGCGGCAGCATCGAGGACCTGTGCGCGATGGTCGAAGAGGCCGCCAAAGCCC
>NZ_JBAUZA010000354.1:0-13443 GCF_049585075.1 Mycobacterium sp. | reverse complement strand
GCAATCGCCACAACTGCGATGATGACGGCGGCTCCTGTGATCACACCGGTCCAAACTGCGCCCGACATTCGTCGCGGCGCGTCCGGGGGCGGCGGCGCAGCTCTTGGGACACTGGCCGGCGGCCTGGAATGCGCGACCGGTGGCGGCGGTGGTGGCGGTGGCCTCGAGGGAGCGACCGGTGGTCGAGAGTGCAGGACTGGTGTAGGTGGCGCATCAGGTGCAACGCTGACATGCGCTGCGGCTGTGGCCTTTTGGTGATGCTTAGCTTGTTCGATGGCGTGGCCGAGGACGTAGGTCCAGGCTTCGGGTAGGGGGCGTTGGTGGGGCGGGTTGGTCAGAGTGTCAGTGATGATTTGGCGCAGCATCCCGGGTGTGGTCGAGGGCATGTGCTGGAGATTTTTGGTGTCGTGGTCACCGGCCAACAGCCGCAGGGACAGCAGCCCCAGCTTGTAGGTGTCGGAATAGATGGTGGCCAGGTCCTCACCGGGCGGTGCCTCCCATCCCGGGGTCTCCACTTGAGGCAGCGCCGAGACGCCGTTGATGCGCATGGCGTCGCAGTCGATGAAATAGGCTGCTTCATGCGGGGACAGGGCGAACAGAAGGTTCTTTGGTGAGATATCGCCTACGCACACACCATGTTTGTGCATGAACGCCAGCTCAGAGGCGACCTCACGCAACAACGAATAGCGTTGGGCATCATCGATGTTAATGGCCCGCGCCGCCAGCACCGAGGAATGATTAAGCAGGTGCTGAAATTCGGCAGTGGCTCTCGAAACGCCCTTGACCGTGGTCAGGTCGATGAAGAATTCGTCGGGGATGGCTGGCATCACGAATCCCGTTGGTGCGCAGTTATCTTCGACGATGGCACAGGGCCAAGCCGCAAACGAGATCAGCCGTTCAGCCTGGGCGTAAGACAGCGATTCCTCGACCAGTGCGGGCATGGCGGCTAGTGCGGTGAAGTCGATTCCGGCGCGAGTTTGGGCCTTGTATTCCTTGTACACCATCGAAGCCGCGAACTTGGTCTTCACGTTAGGCGCGCGATAAACCACCCCCTGCCCACCCTGACCAATCTTCGTCAGCGCACCCAGCTTGTCCCGTGGGATCACCTGTCGGGTCTTTGCAGACTTCTCACGCTGCCCGGAAGAGGGGGGATCAGTGGGCTGTGGCTGGGCTAGACCGGCGGGGGGCGGTGAGTCGGCGAGCAAGGTCGGAGCTGAGTGCGGGTCTTGCGATGCGGTAGTCAGGGCTTGGTGTGCGGCGGTGGCCAGCTCGCGGGCGCTTTGATAGCGCTGGTCGGGATCTTTGGCCATGCCCGTGGCAATCACGTCATCAAAGTCAGCCGGAACGTCGGGATTGAGGTTGCTAGGTTTTGGCGGGTCTAGTGTCAGATGGCCGCGGATCTGTTGTTCCATACTGTCGCCGGGGAAGGGGCGGACACCGGTCAAGCACTCGTAGAGCACACATGCGAGCGCGTAGACATCAGCGCGGGCATCAGCAGTGCCGGAGCTGAAGCGCTCGGGAGCCATGTAGGCCCAGGTGCCGATCATCATGCCGGTGCTCGTCAATTTGGTGGCCGCAGCGTCGTGAGCGATACCGAAGTCGATCAGATACACAAAGTCGTCACTGGTCACTAGCGCATTCGACGGTTTGATGTCCCGATGCACCAACCCCACGCCGTGCGCGGCCTGCAGCGCAGCCGCCAGCTGGGCGATCACCTGCACGGCCCGTTGCGGGCTCATCGGCCCGTCACGCGCCAGCAAACCCTGCACATCGATGCCGTCGATGACCGGCATCACTAAATACAGCTGGCCGTCGACTTCGCCGGTGTCATAGATCGGGATGATGTGAGGCTCGGTCAGCCGGGCTGCGGTGTGGGCCTCGCGGCGAAACCGCTCTCGATAACCAGGCTCGGCGCTTAGCTCGGTGGGCAGCACTTTGATCGCCACATCGCGGCCGATCACGGTGTCATGGGCCTTGTACACCTTCCCCATGCCGCCCTCGCCGATCAACGCGATCAGCCGGTATCGCCCGAACACCACCTCATCCACCGCGGCCCTCCATCACCGCACCCCCGCTGGCAAATGCTAGCGAACAATCCACCTGCCCACAGTTGATTCGCCAACCAAGCCGGTGGCTAATGCTCAACGGCGCGGGTGATGGTTCAGAGCCTGAAAGCCATGCCCCGTAGCGATGCCAATACCCTAGCTACGCGACATCTTTGACGATGATTCGAAGAGTCGAATCAGAAGAAGTCCTGGTTCTGGGCGGCGACGGCCATTCCGTGGCCAGTTGCGTCATTGGTGAAGCGCACCCAGCCGCTCACTGCGATCGTCCAGCCGTTTACGTGATAGGTCTGGCCCTCAGACAGCTGCTGGATGTTAGGTGACGCAGGGAGGATGACACCTACGGGCGGTGACTGTGAGGCGCCGGACGAATCCACCGCCGTCTCATTCAGGCTCGGGCCGGGACAATCTGCCCCCGCAGGCGTATCCAGCAGGAGTCCCGGTTCACATGTATCGCAAATGATCTCATTCGCAGCGACCTGACACCGTGTGCCCCACGGCGTCTTGACGTACTGCTCAGTCGGGGGGGAAGTTGACTGCGAGGGCGGTGCCGGTTGCGCGGTTGGCTCGGCGGTTGGGGTTTGAGTTGTCGGCCCGTGTGTTCCGTGGCTGAGGCGCTTGATGGCGACGTTGGCAATGATCGCGCCGACCGCAACGATCAGCAGCGCCAAAACCACCCTGAGCGCGTAGCGCTCCCACCTTGGTGTCGGTTCGACCGGTTGAGGATACGGCCGCTCAGCTGGGCGGCTCGATCGGACAGGCGGTGACGGCGGGGGTGGTGGTTTGGATTGTGGGGGTGCGGGTCTGGAGTGTACGACTGGTGTCGATGGGGCTTCGGGTGCGAAGCTGGCGGGTGCTGGGGGTGTGGTTTTTTTCTGGTGTTGGGCTTGTTCGATGGCGTGGCCGAGGACGTAGGTCCAGGCTTCGGGTAGGGGGCGTTGGTGGGGCGGGTTGGTCAGAGTGTCGGTGATGATTTGGCGCAGCATCCCGGGTGTGGTCGAGGGCATGTGCTGGAGATTTTTGGTGTCGTGGTCACCGGCCAACAGCCGCAGGGCCAGCAGGCCCAGCTTGTAGGTGTCGGAGTAGATGGTGGCCAGTTCCTCACCGGGCGGTGCCTCCCATCCCGGTGTCTCCACCTGACGTAGCACCGAGACGCCGTTGATGCGCATGGCGTCGCAGTCGATGAAATAGACCGCTTCGTGCGGGGTAAGGGAGAACAGCAGGTTTTTCGGTGAGATATCACCGACCCACACGCGGTGTTTGTGCAGAAACGCCAGGGCGGAGGCGACTTCGCGCAGCAGCGCATAGCGTTGGGCGTCGTCGATGGTGATGCCGCGGGCCGCCAGCACCGAGGAATGGTTGAGCAGGTGTTGGAATTCGGCGGTGGTCCTCGAGACACCCTTGACCGTGGTCAGGTTGATGAAGAATTCGTCGTGGATGGCTGGCATCACGAATCCCGTTGGCGCTCCTGAGTCTTCGACGAGGGCACACGGCCAGGCGGCAAACGAGATCAGCCGCTCGGCCTGCGCGTAGGACAGCGATTCCTCGACCAGGGCTGGCATGGCGGTCAGCGCACCAAAATCGATCTCGGCCAAAGTCTGCGCCTTGTATTCCTTGTAGACCATCGACGCGGCGAACTTGGTCTTGACATTGGGCGCGCCGTAAACCACGCCCTGGCCGCCCTGACCGATCTTCGACAGCACACCCAGCCTGTCACGGGGGATCACCTGGCGCGTCATTGCAGACCTTCCACAGCACTGGGTCTCCGCGACGGCACCGTGGTCTCGTGGGCTGCTTGCTTTCTGGGCCATACCGCGACCAAAGTCCGGTCGTCGTCGAAGGTTTCGCGGCTGAAGTCCACGGCGTGGGCAAATTCGATCAGGGAAGGCACCGACGGCTTGGTCAACACTTCCCGAAACAGGTCACCTACCCCGCCCTGCCCAGCACCCAGGGGATCGCCGATACCGTCGGTGCCGATCAACAGGACATCGTCAATTGCCACGTCGACCACTTTGGGCGTCACTTCGGCTGGCACGCGAGGTAATCCAACCACCGCCGATGACGCAATCCCGGCGGCTGGCACCGACTTGCCGCCAATAATCTCGATGAATTGTCCCGCTGACAACAGCCAGGCAACAGAATCGCCGGCACTCACCAGATAGGCGCGAAGGGTATCCGTGCCGGTGGGCTCGATGACCGCACACACCAAAGTTGTCGCGAGTTCCTGCTCAGCACGCACCGGGTCGGGAACGTCAAGTCCCAGAAGGCTTTGCGCTCGTTCATTGAGCGCCCACGCGGCGCTTTTGAGCAGGGCCAACCAGTCGGTGTTGGAGACGTCATCGCCGAGGTGCGAATGCAGCCATTCGGCGGCTTGCTTGATGGCGGTGCTTGCGCCGAGATGCGATTGCGGCGCCCCCGAAACACCGTCGGCCACAAAGACAATCACGCGTCCGTTGGGCAGATGATGCAACGCGAAATCATCTTGCCGTGGCGCGCCGTTGTAGCGGTGCAGGTGCCCGCGTTGCGACACCCCACGCACGGTCATGGCGTTTGTGGACCACCCATCGATGACCACATCGGGGCGAAACGGTAACGAGTAATAGTCCGTAGCGATCACTGACGGTTCGACCGTCGGCGAGGGTGATCCCACCGTGATCTGCGGGACAACAGTAGCCCCGATGACCTCAGCAACTCCCGAGACCTCAGAGGCCGAAGCGTTGGTGCCATCAGCTATTGGCTCAGCCGCTGGAGCTGTCGGCTGGACTGTCGGCGGGTGCACTGATGCGGGGGGCTCCTTGCCGCGGGATCCCCTGTGTTTTCGGCTCCGCCAGGCGCTCACGAACACTCGGCCTATACGACGTCGACGGCTAAGGTAAACCCTTCTGGTTTTTCAAATTGCAGTTCAGCCGAGCCGGCCGCGATGGCCTGTCCAGAGCTGATCACCGACTGGGTCAGCGAGGTAAGGAACTCGGAGATCGCCGCACCCGCGTCCACCCCGCGTGCGGCGACGAACGCGAAGTTGGGCTTGGTCGCCAGCTCGCAGACGACCGCCGCGTCGGCATCCCCGATTCCGAAGGCAAGGATGTTGGGCGCCGCAGGTTGGGCCAGCAGATTGCCTCGAACTGAACGCCAATCTTCGTTTTCGTTCGGCAGGCCATCCGTTAAGAAAAACACCGCCGGACGATGCACGGTATATCCCTGAGCTTTCAGGCTGGGAATGTCCACGCTGATCCGATAAGCGAGTTGGTCGAACGCTGCGGCATAGGAGGTCAGGCTCTGGGCGGTCAGCACCGGCATCCCTTGGAGGACACGCAAGTCGGCGGGTTCAAGGTAGGTGAACGCGGTGTCGGAAAAGCCGATCACCGACAATCGAATCTTGGCGGCCGCGAACGACTCTCGTTGCAAAGCGTCGTGCAGCGAGGCTAAGCCATTGTTGAGTTCGTCAATATTGCGTCCCATCGAACCGGACTCATCGGCAACGAAGTAGACCAGAAGAATTGATCCCTTAGGCTCCACAGGACACCCCACTCTCCCCGAATGACTGGGTCGACCGCCACACGCGTGGCTTGGCCGTCAAAGTGTACTGCCGCATCCGCCCACTGGGACATTTTCTCTTCCATTAGCCGCGATGTAACGGCTACCGACGACCTAGCACCAACCGCCGAGTGCGCTTGAGTAGCACTCCCAATCGACCCCACCCTCAAGGCGCCACACCGAAAATTGTCGATCTTCGCCGCATTGAACGCCGGCGGTCTCAGCGAAGTGCATTTTTGGTGAGATCCGCGGTGCGATCGGAAGGATCGAGAAGTGGGTTGCGCGGCAACAGCACTCTCTGCGCCGGACGGGTTAGTGGCGAAGCCGAATTGGCCGACCAGGTAAGCACTTACGGCTGAGTGCCGGATCCACTGATCTTAGATGTTTGCACCGTTTCCACCGAACATCTTGGCACCGCCTAGCGGGGATGCCAGCCACTTTGGGCGCTTCGTCGGCAATGACGTAAGCATCTCAGATGCGCCGCAGCACAGTGAGTGCAGACGATGACAGAGACTGAATCGGGAGCGGAGTCAGCTCACCAGGCGGTCGTTCCAAACCGATTCAGCCGCAGGCCGGGCTGACGCGCTTACGGGCCGCCGCAGAAAGATAAGAATAGTGGCCGGTAAACATCACTGATGACTGACGCCCGCGCTATTCTCCCTTGCACGGGTGCAGTTCAGTCAACCGGGAGGACCTGCCCATGGCGACACCCAACCAGCCCGGCTGGTACGACGACCCGCAGGACTCAAACGCCCAGCGTTACTGGGACGGTCAGGATTGGACACCGCACCGTCAGCGAAAGCCGAATGTGCGAGCCGCGCGACCACCGGTCACGCCGCCGCAGCCGCCGCCGCCTCCGGTTCCGCCTCAGCCTCCACCTCCGGTTCCGTCCGCTACAGCGCCGACGATGCCCGCGCCTCTACCCGTGCCACCGCCTCCGCCTGATTTCCCGGACCCGCCGAACTACTCCAGCGGAGCGCCGCAATGGTCTGATGTACCACCACCATCGCCACCGCCACCGCCACCGCCGCCGCCTAATTTCCCGCCTCCGCCGAACTACTCCAGCGGTGCGCCGCCACCACCGCCCCCATCGTGGCCGCCGCCTAGCGTCCAAACTCAGGGCGCGGGCGCTCAAACGGCGTCTGAAGGGCTCGCGGCGGCCAAGGGCTTCGCCGCCAAACTCTCGATTACGGCCTGGATTTTATTGGGGGGCTTCGTCCTCGCCGTCATCGCAACCTTCTTCCCATATGCCGTAGTCACCGGCTTGGGGGGGATGGAAGCGGCTCCGATTCACGCCAACGGTCCTGCGCGGATACTCGTTTTCTTGCTGGTGGGCGCGGCCGCGGGCTTGGCATGGCCCGCCATGTCGGGAACCCAGCTGGCGGTTTGGCGCCTCATCGGGCTTAGCGTGGTGGTCGTTCTGCTCGGTGCTCTGATGGTCGTCTGGTTCACCTCGGCCGAAAAGCCCAGCGATCTTATGGGCATCTCGCCAGCGTCTGGGTTGTGGATGTATGGGTTTGCGGTCATCGCCATTGCCGTAGGCGTCGTTCGACTCTGGATGCAGCGATCGCAGACACAAAAACGGGCCTACTAAGGTCGCGTCCGGCAGCCACGCCGGCGCATGCCGAGGTTGTTTGGAGGTGAGTGTGATGCGGTCGATTCGTTTACAGATCGCGGTGGCCGCGCTGGGGTTCGCGCCGGTGCTGCCCTGCGCAGCACCGGCGTATGCCGACAGAAGCCCTGATCCAGACCGTCCCTGTGCCCCGCCGACCGACCAAAACCGCAACGGTACGGAAACCGCCTGCGACGCTTGCCTTAAGAAGTACAACAATCTGCCCGACCAGCAGACGATCGGCTGGTTGTGCAGTGCGCAGGGTGGCGTAAAGCCGAAGTTCACCAACATGCCCTGCTATGTCTTCTACAGGTCCCAGAACAGGGTGGAATACACGCACACACCCGATTGTGAAGGAATTGAAATCATCTGAGCTCGCATGATCACTCGTCGCAACAGCTTTCGCATTGCTGATGGCCATCGGCGCGGCGCGCGAATCTGCCAAGACTCTTTCAAGCCCGTAGCCGCAGCCTTTGTATGACGGGTCGCAAACCATTCGTGACAGCGACCAAACAACACTGGGCTTGACCCCGTTTGGTAGACACAGGGTCAGGCGGCTTGTGCCGTCTGTGTGAGTCGGTCTTCGAAGTCGACCGGGCTTTTCATAGCGAGGGCCGAATGGCGTCTGCGTCGGTTGCAGACCCGTTCGATCCAGTCGCCGACGGAAAGCTTGGCTGCTGCCTTGGACAGCCAAAGATACCTGTCGTAGAGCTTGACTTTTATTGTGGTCCAGAATGATTCGCCCTGAGCCGTGTCCCAGCACACCGCGCTGCGGCCAACCGGGCGGACCAGGTTGTCCTTTCGGGCGAACCGTGAGCTGCGTCGAGGTGTACTGGCAGCAGTCGTCAGTCGTGGTCTGGCATGTAATCGATCATTATGGTCAACCCGTCAACGTCGGTTACCCTGGCAGTGACGCCATGGCGCCCATCACGCGAGAATATGCAGTGAGCCTCGGTGCCCTTCTTGCCCTGCAGACCCGACTCACACGACACGGAGCTGATCGGGCCGCCCGCGCCACCTATCCCCATCCCCCGTCCATTGTTTTGATCCTGAATGTGTTGCTCGAGTTGTTCTTTCGTGAGGGCGGGGGCTAAGCCGTAGCAACGTTGCCACCGTCGACATTCGCGACGGTGGCAACCACCTCAAAGTCCCCAACGCCTTCCGGCATCTTCATCTCGCAGCTTGCGGTTTTCCCCACCGCGCCCGGCAGATCGCCGGCGCAAGTCACCGAGTCGGGCGAGCCCCGGCTCCCAATCTGCACGCGTTGGACGATGTCGGTTTGTGACGGCTCGTAATCTCTCGGACGTCGCCAGTGTATCTGCGCTGCGCTGGCGCGGGTTTATTGCTGGTGCCGGTCGTCTGGCCGGTCGCGCAAAGATTGCCGCTGAAGCCTTGGAGGATTCTTGGCGGATTTTCGCCGGCGTTCGGTCCGTGTGCGATGCCACTACGGTGCCCGGGTAGCTGAATCGCCGATCGTCGTCGCCAATTGGTCCCGGGGCATCACAATATGCCTACGTCGCCGATGATCTGGAGGGCTGGAAGCACGATGGGCGGTAGTCGTCTCGGGTTCGGTCTTCTTGGTCCGTTGTTGTTGACCGTAGAGGGCACGCCGATGGCACTGGGTACGCCGAAGCAACGGGCGGTGTTGGCCGCGCTCCTAATCAACCGCAATCGCGCGGTCAGTACGGACTCGTTGGCCAACGCCGCTTGGGATGAATCCCCGGCTCCGGCGGTACGGGCGAGCATCCACTCCTACGTGTCAAACGTGCGCCGAATATTGGGCAGTGCTGGCGTCGACCCCCACATGGTGTTAGCCAGCGTGCCTCCGGGGTATCGACTCAGCGTCAGTGACGGCGACTGCGATCTGGATCGCTTCATCAGTAAAAAGACCGCGGGAATCGAAGCCGCCGCAGCGGGACAGTTCGAACAGGCCAGCAGCAACCTGTCCGCCGCGCTGGCCGAATGGCGGGGGCCGGTACTTGATGACTTACGCGACTTCGCTTTCGTCGAGGTGTTCGCCACCGCGCTGATGGAAGACAACGTATTAGTTCACTCTGCCCGCGCCGAAGCCGAAATCGCTTGCGGACGCTCGTACGCCGTTATTGGTGAACTTGAGAAGCTTGCCGCCGAGCACCCCTACCATGAACCGTTGTGGGCGCAGCTGATTACCGCCTATTACGTTGCTGAACGTCAGTCCGACGCACTGGATGCTTATCGGCGCCTGAAGACGGTGCTGGCCGACGAACTGGGAATCGACCCAGGCCCGACCGTTGAGGCCTTGCACGTGCGAATCCTGCGCCAGGAGCGTATGGACATCAAACAGGTCGCCAAGACCACAGCCGCCCGGACCCTCACCACCGCGTACACCGCCTCCGGTCGCCAGTCTGCTGTCGCCGGGCTGCGCGATTCAGCCGGACGGCGCTATCCGTTGCAGGCACCAGAAACGCGAATAGGGCGCTTGACAGACAATGACATCGTTCTCGACGACGAAGAGGTCAGCCGGCATCACGCTGTAATCATCGATACCGGAAGCAGTTTCATGATCACCGATCTCAGATCAGCCAACGGCTTGCTGGTGCAGGGTCGGCGGTTGCATCCCAGCGCCACCCTCGCTGATGGTGACCACATCAGTATCTGCGGCTACGAATTCACCTTCGAGCTCCAGCCATAACAAGATCGACCGGCTGGCCTCCCAGGCACGGTCTGGGGTCGCGCAGGTAGTACGAGCCCCGGCCCTAATCATGGACAACGCAAGGCCACTAATCAGCGGCGCGCCAACCAGCGCGCCCGGCAGGCTGGCGCCTACGGCAACGTCACCACCGCGCCGCCGCCTGCGATTGCGAGGGCTGCGGCGGTGCAGCTGCGAGCGCGTGGTGCCTTGATCGCCTCAAATGCCCTTCTTAGCGCCGCCTTTCGACTCGTAACCCTGGCTGGCGCCGATATCTCACCGTTTGGGGTCTTCAGCAGAAATGGAATTCACCGGCATGGTCTTTGCTGATTTCGAACTTGGCCAGCCGTCGCATTTCCTCTGGATCGACCGGAGGGCTAACGGGCGTCACGGGAACTCTGCTGATCCTCTAGTCCACCTGCCCGAAGCGTCTTCGGAAATAGTCATACACGTAAATTGTGAGATTGATTTGTTTAAGCCCATCGATTTCGCCGAAATGTGTGCGATATTTGCCGTGCAACTGCAGGGGGTGCCTTCGCGAAGGAGGTATGTACCCATGAAGATCGCAGCAGGAAGTGCCACCATGCCCGCGCTTTTCGGGGAGTAGTGGCGCACCACGCGCGCTTGAACGACCGTAACCTCTCGAATTGTGGCCCTTCTCGCCGCACTGATTGACCTAAATAAAATCGGGACACAAGCGCCCAACCGTGTCTGCGCGGATGCCCTAATTTCCGCCGCCTGACTACAGGTCAACGAGGCTCACCAGACTAGGCCCATCAGAACGACAGGTATCGCGAGTGGCGGCGTAGATGGCAGAAACCCACGCTCACCCGAACCGCTATCCGCGAAGGACCCGCGCAGTTCGCGGGACCTTGCCAAGAATCCACCAAGCCGACTCTGGAAAAACTTCAGTTAGCGGCTGATCTGCCGCTAACGACGAAGGGTTAAGCATGAAGATCAAATCATCGACACCCCAACGCGATCCCGCTGTCATGCTCGTGATCAAAGCAATAGTGATCCCCGCCGTGTTGGCGGCCGGCATCGGCTGCGCCCCAGTGGCGCAGGCCGACGGCGACGCAAGCAATCTCGACCAGCTCGTCGCTCAGCTCTACAACCAGGTGCAAGCGCGGTGCACACCTCCTACACCGCCGTCGTTCCAACGGATTGCGTGGAATAATGGCCGTCCCACTGGCCTCGGCGGAACCGGACGCATCATCGATGCCAGCCCCACCCTAGGCGGCCCGTTCACGGCGTGGTGGAGCCCAACCTCCAACGCCACACCCGGTGCCCGCGTAGTGCCTGCCTTGGGAGGCAACGGCTACTGGCAGATCACCCTCGAATTCTGTTAAAAGGCTCGCGCGCTGCCAGCTTTGGCAGGTAGAAGCGCAACTGCCGCCGAGCCCCGCTCACAACGAAAGAAGCGACAAAATGAGGAATGCAATTATCGCAGCAGCGGCCGCCGTCGCGGCTATTGGTGCCACCCCGGTGATCGTGGCCGCACCGGCCAGCGCGATAGTCCCGTGTGGTCAAGGCGGGATGGCAGCTAATGCCGCCGACTGCGCAGGATTGTGTGCGCTGACTGGCCAGTGCGCGGGGGGTCCGCAGGCGCCACCGCCGCCTGTGCCAGTACAGGCAGCACCCCCGCCAGCGCTGCCACCGGCTGCGCCACCGCCACCGCCACCCCCTGTGCCAGTAGAGGCACCACTACCTGAACCGCCAGCAGCTCCAGTCCAGGCTATGTCCCCCGGCCCGGTAAGCACCTGGCCTGGCGGTGTTGCCGCTGACTGCGCGAACCCGATCTATGCCGCCCACTACAACCTTTTCTGTGCGACCGCACCCGGTGGGCCCTACCCCCTTGGCGAAAACAACCCCTACGAAAACGGGACGCCGTTGGACCACCCAATCCTCAAAGGACATTGAGGACGACATGATTAGAGCAGTGTTCATCCCCGCCGTCGTCGTGAGCAACCGCGCGGCGTGGCTGGGGCGACGGCTATGGGTTGACACCGCACCGCAGCCAGCAGTTGCAGCCGGGCGCCAATGGTCCCGACGTCGCGCATGCGCGGCGTAATGGTTGCGCGTCGTCCGGTATTGCCGAACGTGGCGCGCCAAGAATCCTCCCACCACTACGTCGCCGACGGCTTCCGACCGCAAGAAACTCGCCAAGAATGTTTCAAGAATCCTGCCGCACCCTACGCATTGTCGGCCACCACGAACGACCTCGGCGCATGGTGGAGCACATTCGTTAGAAAGGACTCATAAGTGGCCCATTCTAGGAAAAGTCGTTTATGGCTATTTGTTCCCTGGCCGATCGGCCTTATGGGTGCTCTCGGGATGGGGGTCGGCGCGATCTTTAGAGCGATGAACGTAAGCGCGCCAGTGACGGCATCGCGCACCCTGCAGAGAACGGTGCCCCGGTGGTGGGTACCGCCACGCCAACGAAAGGAAAAGGTTATGAGATCGACACTGGCAATAGGGGTCGGTGCGTTCGTCGCCGCCGGGATCGCCCTGGTGGCCCCGGCACCGGCACACGCCGACACCAGGTGCAACGGCTACGTGGTGGCCGTCGGGCCGACCAGCTGTGAGTTCGCCGTCAATGTGGGAGCCGCCTGGCGCAACTCCTTCATCTACCCCGACGGTGGACTGTTGCAGAACGTGTACTCACCCGTGACCGGGGAGTCCTACAACATGGACTGCTCGAAGACGGGCTCGGGCGTGGTGTGCACAGGTGGCAACGGCGCAGAAGTCATCATCGACCGCTAACAGCAGCGCAGACAGCATGAAGAAAATCGTCATGGCCGGCTTCGCCGCGCTTGCCCTGGCCGTCGGACCGCTCGCGCCATCCGCACATGCGGCGGTTGGGCCTGCCAGCATGTGCAGACGGTACCGGTCAGCCAAGGGGCGTTTCGTGCGAGCAATGTAACCCACATCTGAAGCGCCCTGCTGCGCCCGTCTACCGCAGTTAGCAAACGGGTCGAGTTGATGCTGTCGCTGCGGCGTCGTGGTTGGCTTTGGCCGTTGACGTGCCGCAAGAAGCGGTTCGCTGTCCTCACCCGACGGTGCCACCGACTGGCTGAAGAACACTTTGGCCACCGAGGCGCCGGGCCACTCCTACGCCCACGGCGCCGACGTCCGCCGACCGCAAGAAACTCGCCAAGAATCTTTCAAGAATCCTCCCGGACCCTATGCATTGTCTGCCATCACGACCGACCTCGGGGCATACTGGAGCACATTCGCGAGAAAGGACTCATCAATGGCTCTTTCTAAAAAACGCCATTTTGTTGCCATGGCTATTGGATTGGCTATTGGATTGGGCACCTTCATTCTACTAAAGGTCATTAATAGTCCAGTATTACACAGCATTACCATTGCTATCGCGTTGGTGCTTTCCATGACCCTATTCAGTGCCATAGGGCGTAAGCGCCCCTGAGGAACGCGCCGCGTTCGAGCTGTCACGCAGGCGGCCGAGCGCCTGGCGTACTTGCGCGCCATCAGTTGTCGGCCAGAACGGCGGCAGGGAGGCGCGCAGGTAGCTGCCGTAGCGTGCGGTGGCCATTCGCGAGTCC
>NZ_JBAUZA010000353.1:0-3235 GCF_049585075.1 Mycobacterium sp. | reverse complement strand
GCCCTCGGGGGCATCGAGGGCCGCTACTCGGAGGTGAAGGCCTGGCTTGCCGAGGTGTTGCCGAATTTTCCGATGTACTTCCACATGCTGGGCAACTTCTCGGTGCGCCTCGACGGGGACACCGCATCGTCGCGAACCATCTGCTTCAACCCGATGGTTCTACCCGGTGACAAAGACCAGGTGATGTTCTGTGGGCTCTGGTATGACGACGAGTTCTTGCGCACCCCCGATGGGTGGCGGATGACGCGCCGGGTGGAAACCAAGTGCTTACAGAAATTCCTGTGACGCCCGGCTCGAGCGAATTTCAGGGTGACGGCCTGGCTCTGGCACAATAGGCGGCTGTCTGCCCTGCAACTACGGCTGCTTGGTGGTCATACACGCGAGGCAAAACCGGATCCAGGCATCCCGCCCGGATCGCTGAATTGCGGCGTGACACCTATAGGAGAAGTCGCTTAACCATGGCTGTAAAGATCAAGCTCACCCGGCTTGGCAAGATCCGCAATCCCCAGTACCGCATCGCCGTCGCCGACGCGCGGACGCGGCGCGACGGTCGTTCCATCGAGGTGATCGGCAGGTATCACCCGAAGGAAGAGCCGAGCCTCATCGAGATCAACTCCGAGCGTGCCCAGTATTGGCTGTCGGTGGGTGCTCAGCCCACCGAACCCGTCCTCAAGCTGCTCAAGATCACCGGTGACTGGCAGAAGTTCAAGGGGCTGCCCGGTGCCGAGGGCAAGCTGAAGGTCGCGCCGCCCAAGCCGAGCAAGCTGGAGCTGTTCAACGCCGCGCTGGCTGCGGCCGACGGTGCGCCTGACACTGAGGCCGCGACACCGAAGAAGAAGAAAGCTCCGGCCAAGAAAGCTGCTGCGTCCGAGAAAGCCGACAAGGCCGACAAAGCCGACAAGGCCGAGAAAGCCGACGAAGCCGCCAAGCCTGCCGATGAAGCCAAGCCGGCCGACGAAGCCAAGCCCGCCGAGGAAGCCAAGCCAGCTGAAGGCGGCGAGCAGGCCGAACCGGCTGAGCCGGCCAACGAGAGCTGACCGCAGCCATGAGTACCGTCGTCGTCGACGCCGTCGAGCACCTGGTCCGCGGAATTGTCGACAACCCCGACGATGTCCGCGTTGACCTGGTGACCAGCAGGCGTGGCAGGACTGTTGAGGTGCACGTCCATCCCGATGATCTCGGCAAGGTGATCGGTCGCGGCGGGCGCACCGCGACGGCGTTGCGCACGCTGGTCGCCGGGATCGGGGGTCGTGGTATCCGAGTCGATGTGGTGGACACCGACCAGTAGCGCAGCCCGGCCCATGGAACTCCCGTGGAGTTGACAGTCGGGCGCGTGGTCAAAGCCCATGGTGTGACTGGCGAGGTGGTCGTCGAGGTTCGCACCGATGATCCCGAGTTGCGGTTCGCGTCGGGGACGGTGTTGCGCGCCAAGGGATCCGATCAGGGTGAGCGCAACTACGTGGTGGCGGCGGTCCGTCCGCACGGCAGCCGCCTTCTGCTGCGGTTGGACGGGGTAGCCGATCGCGATGCCGCCGACGCGCTGCGGGGCAGCTTGTTCGTCATCGACTCTTCAGCCTTGCCGCCCATCGACGAGCCGGACACCTACTACGACCACCAGCTGGAAGGCCTTTTGGTGCGCACGACGACCGGACGCGACATCGGCACTGTCGCCGAGGTTTTGCACACGGCGGCCACCGAACTGCTGGCGGTTACGCGACCCGATGAGGGCGAGTTACTGGTGCCGTTCGTCAGCGCGATAGTCACGTCAGTGTCGTTGGAGGCCGGCATCGTGGAAATCGATCCGCCCGAGGGCTTGCTGGAACTGGAGAGCTGAGGGCGCATGAAGATTGATGTCGTGACGATTTTTCCGTCCTACCTGGATCCGCTGCGGCAATCGTTGCCGGGCAAGGCAATAGAGTCGGGTCTCGTGCAGCTGCAAGTGCACGACTTGCGGAAATGGACTCACGATGTTCACCACTCGGTCGACGACGCGCCATACGGCGGCGGCCCGGGAATGGTGATGAGAGCACCCGTTTGGGGTGACGCGCTCGACGAGATCTGTTCACAGGAAACACTTCTCGTTGTCCCGACGCCTGCGGGCGCATTGTTCACTCAGGCGACGGCGCAACGGTGGAGTAGCGAGGCGCATCTGGTCTTCGCCTGCGGTCGCTACGAGGGGATTGACCAGCGGGTCATGGACGATGCCGCCAGGCGGATGCGAGTAGAAGAGGTCTCGATCGGCGACTACGTGTTACCGGGCGGGGAATCGGCAGCCGTGGTGATCATCGAGGCGGTGCTGCGACTGCTGCCCAATGTATTGGGCAATCCGCTTTCGCACCAAGATGATTCGCATTCTTACGGTCTGCTGGAGGGTCCGTCCTACACCAGGCCGCCGAGCTGGCGGGGACTAGACGTCCCGGATGTTCTGCTGTCCGGCGACCACGCTCGCGTCGAGTCGTGGCGACAGCAGGCCGCCGAGCAGCGCACCCGTGAACGCCGCCCCGACCTGCTGCAGTAGCGCTCGCGCGGTCTCAGATCCGCCCGGAGGGAAACATCGTCTTCACCGCCTGGGTGATCGTCGCCCGCGCGGTGGCGTCATCAGCGGGCTGCAGCGACTCGATCACCATGACGTAACGCCGATCGGACCCGATGATGCCGGTCGACACGTGCATCCAGCTGTCACCGATGCAGCACATCCAACCCTGCTTAACGGCAACGGATTCGGCGTACAGGCCGTCAGGAATGCCGAACCGCTGCGGGTAGCCGTCGGTCCCGGCTGCTGTCGACCCGGCCAGGTCGCCGACGATGATCTCGACTCGCTCCCCAGACAGGCCGCCGGACCCGCTGAGCAGCATGTCGTAGTAGTGGACCAAATCGGACGCTGAGCTCATAGTGTTCCACCACTGCCCGTCGCCGGGCGGCGTAGTGGACGTCAGCCCGTAACGGCCCGCCACGTCGGTGATGATCGCCTCGCCCCGCTCGGCCCAGAAGGTCTCTGCGGCGCCATCGTCGGAGGACCGCAGCATGCTGTCCAGCGCCTGGCGGTGTGCTTGCGACATCCGGCGGCTGTCCTGCAAGCCGTCCGATTCGTGCGAGAGCAGGTCGTCGGCGATAAACAACTTGGCCACCGATGCGATGGCGACGAGTTGGTCGCTGCCGTTGGAAAGCAGTTGATGGTTGGCCCGATCGAGGACGGCTACCGAGATCGTGGCACCGTTGGCGGCCGCGTCTTGGG
>NZ_JBAUZA010000352.1:0-1920 GCF_049585075.1 Mycobacterium sp. | reverse complement strand
GCCGAGTTGGGCCGGGCCGTCGGCAAGTTCACCGGCGAGCTGGCCGGCCTGGCTCGCGACTCTTTCGAAACACGTTGCGCTGAATTGGGTTTCAATGACTTCGCCACCGACAACCTGTGGCGGCTGCTGGACGACCAGCGCGCCGCCACCACGGTGGTGCCCAGCGACGCCACCTTGCTGGTCGAGCGGTTCCGCGACGAACTGGGCGACTGGCGGGTAATCCTGCACTCTCCCTATGGCCTGCGTGTACACGGCCCGCTCGCACTGGCGGTGAGCCGGCGACTGCGCGACCGCTACGGCATAGATGAAAAGCCGACCGCCTCCGACGACGGCATCGTGGTCAGGTTGCCGGACACCTTCTCCGAGTCCGGACCCGCCGAAACGCCCCCGGGTGCCGAACTGTTCGTCTTCGATGCCGACGAGATCGACCCGATCGTCACCGCAGAAGTGGGTGGTTCGGCGCTGTTCGCCTCCCGTTTTAGGGAGTGTGCGGCCCGCGCGCTGCTGCTGCCGCGTCGCCATCCCGGCCGCCGATCGCCGCTGTGGCATCAACGCCAGCGCGCCGCGCAGCTGCTCGACGTGGCCCGCAAATATCCGGATTTCCCCATCGTGCTCGAGGCCATCCGCGAATGCCTGCAGGACGTCTACGACGTACCGACGCTGGCGGGGCTGATGGCCGACATCGCCGCGCGCAAGGTGCGTGTGCTGGAGACCGAGACCGCCACGCCGTCGCCGTTCGCCGCGTCGCTGCTGTTCGGCTATGTCGGAGCATTCATGTACGAGGGCGACAGCCCGCTTGCCGAGCGTCGCGCTGCGGCCCTGTCGCTGGACACGACGCTGCTGGCCGAACTGCTGGGCCGCGTCGAGCTGCGCGAGCTGCTCGACCCGGAGGTCGTCGCCGCCACCGGCCGGCAACTGCAGCATCTGTCCGCAGACCGGGTGGCCCGCGATGCCGAGGCAGTCGCAGATCTACTGAGGCTCCTCGGCCCGCTGACCACCCAAGAAGTCGCCGCCCGAGCCGGCGGAGCCGATGTCGGCGGCTGGCTGGAAGGACTGTGTGCCGCCAAACGCGCACTGGCCGTTTCTTTTGCCGGCCAGAGCTGGTGGGTCACGATCGAGGACATCGGCCGACTGCGCGACGGCGTGGGGGTCGCGGTGCCGGTCGGCGTGCCAACCAGCTTCACCGAGGCGGTCAGCGATCCGCTGGGCGAGCTGCTGGGCCGATACGCCCGCACCCACGCGCCGTTCACCACCGCCGACGTCGCGACCCGGTTCGGTCTCGGGCTGCGGGTAGCCGCCGACGTGCTGGGCCGGCTGGCCGCCGACGGGCGGCTGGTCCGCGGCGAATTCTCCGCAGAGGCAACCGGTGACCAGTGGTGTGACGCCGACGTTTTGCGAATCCTTCGCCGCAGATCGCTGGCGGCGCTGCGGGCGCAAGTCGAGCCTGTCGGCACCAGCGCCTATGCGCGGTTCCTGCCGAGCTGGCAGCAGGTCGGCTCAAGCGTAGGCGCCGGCATCGAGGGGCTTGCGGCCGTCCTCGACCAGCTGGCCGGCGTCCCGCTGCCCGCCTCGTCGGTCGAATCGCTGGTGCTGTCTCCTCGCGTACCCGGCTACTCCCCCGCCATGCTCGACGAACTGCTGGCGGCCGGCGAGATTGTCTGGTCGGGTGGCGGATCCATCTCGGCCAGCGACGGCTGGATCGCGTTTCATCCGGCCGACACGGCGCCGCTGACCCTGACGACCCCCGCCGCGATCGAAGTGACCGCGGCCCACCAGGCGATCCTGGACACGCTGGCCGGCGGCGGCGCCTTCTTCTTCCGGCAACTCGCGCAGACCGGCCTCGGCGAGCACGAGCTCAGAGCGGCGCTGTGGGAGCTCATTTGGGCCGGCTCGGTCACCGGTGACACCTTCGCGCCGGTG
>NZ_JBAUZA010000351.1:0-2235 GCF_049585075.1 Mycobacterium sp. | reverse complement strand
TTCGGCACATCCCTCAACGATAAGGCGCATCAGCGGGTGGCTACCGTAAACCCCATGACCGACGACATCCTGTTGATCCACACCGACGAGCGCGTGCGCACCCTCACCCTGAACCGGCCGCAATCGCGCAACGCGTTGTCGACCGCGCTGCGAGACCAGTTCTTCGCCGCGCTGGTTGAGGCGGAAACCGATGACGACGTCGACGTCGTCATCCTGACCGGCAGCGACCCGGTGTTCTGCGCGGGGCTCGATCTCAAAGAGCTGGGCGGCCAGTCGGCGCTACCGGACATTTCCCCGCGCTGGCCACCGCTGACCAAACCGGTGATCGGCGCGATCAACGGCGCCGCTGTCACCGGCGGGCTGGAGCTGGCGCTGTACTGCGACATCTTGATCGCCTCGGAGCATGCGCGCTTCGCCGACACCCATGCCCGAGTCGGCCTATTGCCGACGTGGGGGCTGTCCGTGCGGTTGCCGCAGAAAGTCGGTGTCGGACTGGCCCGCCGCATGAGCATGACCGGTGACTACCTGTCCGCTGAGGATGCGCTGCGGGCCGGCCTGGTCACCGAAGTGGTGCCGCATGAGCGGCTGCTTCCGGCCGCGCGCGAGGTGGCTGCGAGCATCGTCGGCAACAACCAGAGCGCGGTTCGGGCGCTGCTGGCGTCCTATCACCGGATTGACGACGCGCAGACCAGCGAGGGCCTGTGGCTGGAAGCGACGGCGGCCCGCCAGTTCCGGACCACCGGCGACGACATCGCCGCCAACCGGGAAGCGGTGCTGCAGCGCGGGCGTGCGCAAGTGCGGTAGCACCATTTACGTCCCGGTCACCGCCCAGCGGCCCGATACTGCGCGCCACCCGACAAAGATCAGCCGCAACATGATGAACATGGTCAGTCCCGACCAGATGCCGGCCAGCCCCCAGCCGAACGCCAGCGATAGCCAGATCAGCGGCAGGAAGCCAACCAGCGCGCTGACCACCGTTGCAGTGCGCATGAACGCCGCGTCGCCAGCACCCAGCAGTACTCCGTCGAGCGCGAAAACAATTCCTGCAAAAGGTAATTGGGCTACCAGAAACCACCACGGCACGCTGATCGCGGCCAACACCGAACGGTCGTCGGTGAACAGGTCGGGGAGCACAGAGGAGCCAACGGCAAACACTGCCGCCAGCGCACTGGCCGCGATCGTCGAAGCTACCGTCACCCGCCGGGCCACTACCTTCGCCAGCGAGGTATCGCCGCCGCCCAGCGCCGCACCGACTAACGCTTGTGCGGCGATTGCCAGCGAATCAAGCACCAGCGCAAGGAAACTCCACAACTGCAGCACGACTTGATGGGCGGCCACCGCCGCGGCGCCGAACCGGGCGGCCACCGCGGCGGCCGATACGAAGCAGGCCTGAAAAGCCAAGGTGCGCACTACCAAGTCGCGCCCCAGCACGACCTGGGCCCGCAGCACAGCGGAGTCGGGACGCAATGAAACTCGTTCGGCCAGCAGCGCGCGTCCGAACAGCAAGGCGGCCAGCCATTGGCCCGCCAGGTTGGCCGCCGCCGACCCCGCCAACTCCAGTCGAGGCAATCCCAGCCAGCCGTATACCAGCAGCGGGCACAACAGCGCCGACACCCCGAACCCGGTAACCACATAGCGCAGTGGGCGGACGGTGTCTTGCACGCCGCGCAGCCAGCCGTTGCCCGCCAATGACACCAGGATCGCGGGCGCGCCCAGGATCGCGATGCGCAGCCACGGCAGCGCTGCATGGGCGATGTCGTGCGAACCGGCGATCGCCGACACCAGCGGCACCGCCGCCGCCTGCACCACGATGACGATCAGCATGCCCAGACCCAGGCCTAACCAGGTCGCCTGCGCACCTTCTGCTACCGCCGACTCACGGTCTTCGGCGCCGAAATAGCGGGCCGAGCGGGCGGTCGTGCCGTAGGACAGAAATGTCAGCTGGGACCCGACCATGCTGAGGATCAATCCGCCAATGGCCAACCCGGCCAAGCTCAATGCGCCAAGCCGGCCGACCACCGCGGTGTCGAACAACAAGTAGAGCGGCTCGGCGGCGAGCACACCCAGCGCCGGCAGGGCCAACTGCGCGATCTGGCGGCCACCCGCCTGCGGTTGGTCTGGTCCGGTCACCCTAGAGCGGCGCGCAGCGAAGCCACCACCTCGTCGGTCGAACCGGTGGTCGAGTAACCCGCGGCGAGCTTGTGGCCGCCGCCGCCGAACGTCGAAGCGACCGCA
>NZ_JBAUZA010000350.1:0-11909 GCF_049585075.1 Mycobacterium sp. | reverse complement strand
GAGCGGGACAACATCATTCCCGTCCACCACGCGCACGCCGCGCACGAAGCGCGCACGGACGCCAGACTTGAGCTGCTGCCCGATGTCGGTCACTTCGCCCAGGTGGAGGCACCCAACGAGGTGGTCGAGCTGATCGAGGACTTCATCGCGACCAGCGACCGCCGTGAGGTGGGCAGCCCACAACTGAGGTCCTTTTCGGGGAACGCCGAAGACGTGAAATAGCGCCTTCCGCCGCTGCTGCCGTTCAGCCAGACGGTTGCGCGGGTCGGCCACCGAATCTGGTGGCTTACGAAGACGAATTGTGGGTTCCGTCGCGCATCGACCGCGTCCGCTCGGGCAGGGTTGTTCCCAGCAGCCGCTCGAAGGCGTCCACCGATGCGGGACGGTTAGGGCTGTGCCGTGCCTGCCAAACCGTCAGCGGCACGTCGGACAGCGGATCGAATACATCGGCCAACCGCCGGTACTCCTGTGTGCGCCACTCGCGCAGGCGGTCGCCGCGCGCAAACTCCACGAGCCGGGCGAGCTGCCGCTCCTGAACCTCGGGCGGAGCGTCACCGCGGACGCCGATTCCGTTCATAAGGCTGTGTCGGCCGAGCGCCAACGGCCGATAACCCCATGCCGACTCGAGTGCGTTGTTGACCGCGAGGCAGTCCTTGCACGCGAGCCATGACCAGCGGCTCGTGCCACCGGCCGTTCCTTTGAAGCAGACGATGCACAGGTCCGTTTCGTGCGAGACGTCGCACCCCTCCCACTGCTCGGGAGAGTCCTCGTCCCGGCAGGATTGCCACCTCGCCCCTCGCGGGCCGCGGAGTCCACCACACGGGATATGGACCGACAACTTTGTGATGCGTTGGCGCAGTGCACTATCGGCTGCACTCAGTTTCCTGTCGTTCATTGTTCGCCCTTCAGGCGACGCCGCCCTCGGGCGTCCACCACTTGCACGCGTCGCGTGCCGGCTCTTCCCCTGGGGCACCGTGCAGTGGAGGCGCGGTTGCCGGGACGGCGGGCCAGGTACCCGAACAGCCGTCCGCTCGTGAGCGATTCCAGGATAAGAGAGGACCCCGACAGAACCAACCATTGTTCGTTTGACAAGCGTGGACTGTTGCGCAACAGGCGACTACCGCATCCCAGCCGCGGTTAGTGCGCAAATCCAGACCTGGACGTGGTGACCCTGCAAGATGGACAGCGATGCCGTTACGAAGGGCTTTCGCCGCGCTGGTGATGGCGGTGGGCTGCGTGATGTTGACCGGCGCTCCGCTCGCGGCGCGCGCCGACCCGCCTCCGTTCGTCACCGACCCGGCCCGCTACGTCGACACGCTCATCGGGACCGGGTCGAGCGCGACGGGTGGACAGATCAACAACTTCCCCGGCGCCGCCGTGCCGTTCGGGATGGTGCAGTATTCGCCGGACACCACCGACGCCTACAACGGCTACCACCACGACAACGAGCGCGTGCGTGGATTCAGCCTGACCCACGCCTCGGTGGGCTGCCCCGCGTTCGGCGACATCCCGATGCTGCCCACCACCACCCCGATCGGCGCGGAACCCTGGAGCGCCTGGGAGAAGATCGCCCACGACAACACCGAGATGGGCGCGCCCGGCTCCTACACCGTGCGGTTCCCCGACACCGGCGTGAGCGCCGAACTGACCGCCACCACCCGCACCGGCGTCGGCCGGTTTCGCTACCCGCGCAACGGTAAGCCCGCCCTGTTCCACGTGCGCCCCGGCGGGTCGCTGGCGGGCAACTCGGCCGCGACCATCGACATCGGCGGCGACAACACCACGATCACCGGATCGGCGACCACGCGCGGATTCTGCCTGAAGAACACCTCGTACCGGGTGTATTTCGCGATGAAGTTCAGCCGGCCGTTCACCTCCTACGGAACCTGGGACGGCAAGTCGGTGTTCGCCAACGCCCGCCGAGCGGATTCGGCTTCGAGCGGGGGATACGTGGAATTCCCGGCCGGCTCGGTGCTCGAGGTGCGGACCGCGCTGTCCTACATCAGTGTCGACGCAGCGCGAGCGAACCTCGCCGGCGAGGGCGGAAAGAGCTTCGACGACGTCCGTTCCGCCGCAGCGGCCGAATGGAACGGCGCGCTGTCGCGCATACGGGTCGCCGGCACCAATACCAGCGAGTTGCAAACCATCTACACCTCCCTCTACCGATCTTTGTTGCACCCCAACACTTTTAACGACACAGACGGACGCTACCTCGGATTCGATGGCGGCATCCACACCGTGGCCAAGGGGCACACCCAGTACGCCAACTTCTCCGACTGGGACAGCTACCGCTGCCTTGCCGCCCTGCAGGCACTGCTTTATCCCGAGCGGGCCAGCGACATGGCCCAATCGCTGGTGAACGACGCCGAGCAGAGCGGATCGCTTCCGCGTTGGGCGCTGGCGAATTCGGCGACCGGCGAGATGACCGGCGACAGCGTAGTACCGCTGATCGTCAACCTCTACATGTTCGGCGCCAAGGACTTTGACGTCAAAAAGGCGCTGTTCTACATGCGGAAGGCGGGGACCGAGGGCGGTGTGGGGCGGGGCGGCTACGTGGAGCGGCCGGGCATCGCCACCTACCTGCAGCACGGATACGCGCCGCAGACCGACGAGTTCCGCGGCGATCACGGGATCGACGGCGCCTCAACCACGCTGGAGTGGTCGGTCGACGACTTCGCCATCTCCCGATTCGCCGACGCGCTGGACGAGGTCGTGATCGCCGCCGAGTTCCGGACCCGGGCCCCATATTGGCAGCATGTATTCAATCCGGCCACCGGTTCCATTGCGCCGCGCAGCGCCGACGGTATTTTCCTCACCGGCTCTGGGTTTTCCGGGCCAACCTCGGATTTCGGGCAGGACGGATTCGACGAGGGCAACGCCGAGCAGTACCTCTGGTTGGTGCCGCAGAACATCGCCGGACTGGTGACCGCGCTCGGCGGACGCCAGGCAGTGGCCGACCGGCTGGACCGGTTCACCACGGAGCTCAATGCGGGCCCCGACAAGCCCCATCTGTGGATCGGGAACGAGCCCGGCTTTGCGGTGCCGTGGCTGTACAACTATGTCGGTCAACCGTGGAAGACCCAGCAGACCGTCGACAAGGTGCGCACGGAATTGTTCGGTCCCACGCCCGCCGGCGAGCCCGGCAACGACGACCTCGGCGCGCTGTCCAGCTGGTATGTCTGGGCCGCCCTCGGCCTGTACCCGATCACGCCCGGAACTCCTATCCTCACGGTGAACACACCGCTGTTCGACCGCGTCGAGATCGCGCTGCCCGCAGGCAAATCCATCAGGATCTCCGCCCCGGGCGTATCGAACGGCATGAAGTACATCAACAGCCTGAGCATCGACGGCAAGCCCACGGATCACACGCTTCTGCCGGAGTCGATCATCCACAACGGCGGAGACGTCACGTTCTCGCTCTCGTCCGTCCCCAATAAGGTCTGGGGCACTGCAGAGTCCTCCGCGCCGCCGTCGTTCGGTGGGGCCGGTCCGGGGTGACGGTCAAACGGGACGGTGGATGGTGCGCTGCGTTGTCGGCGCTGTTTTCGTTAGCTTAAATGCAAGCTCGGTTAGGCGACCGCGGCCGCGAACGACTGATAGAGATCGCCGGGCAGGGGCGCAGCTAGTTCCCAGGTAATGGCCATCGGTTTCTCGCCGACATGACTGCGATAGGTGGCTGGACCGAGGAACCAGAACGCGCGGTCGTCGGCGCGCAAACGCGTGAACAACATGATCGAGCGGCCGGTTCGTTCATGATTGCGGTAGCGCACACCGGTTTTGCTGTCGGCGCGGACCATCGATTGGCTCTCCCAGTGGATGAGCGAGGGATTGATGGCATAGTCACGGTAGCGGGTAGTCGGCGAGAACTTGCCGCTGCTCTTGTCGAGTGTGAAGGCCAGCAAATCAGCGTTCGCGCTCTTGGCGTCGTAGACACCTTCTCGCCACTCGCCGACGCTTCCGGATTCCCCGATGCCGAAGGCGGCCAGGATTTCGATGCGGGAGTAACGGGCGTGTATCTGCAGCGGCACATCGGGATGATGATGGAGTCTCCCGTGCAGATGGTCGACTCGGTCGTCAAGCTCGACCAGCAGTTGAGAAAGTTCAACACAGACTTGCGGATGCGACCACACCAGGTTGACGGCTGCTTGGAGCGACTGCTCCTTGGTCAATACTTGGTCTCCCAAACTGGCAACCAGCATTCGCAACAGGCGGCGTTTACGCTCGGGAAGTGTCGACACGTCCACGGGGGTTGACGCCTCAAGGAGCTCCCGATAGGTGGCGATCCGTTCATCGTCGTCGATGTGGAGCAGGCGCCCAACGGCTTTACGCAGTGGGGTCTCTTGTGGCCCAGGTGGCGCGGTAGACACTCCTGCTGCCTCGCACAAGTCTGACCAGACGCGGGTCCCGTCGTACACGTCAGGCAAGTCGAGTCCGGACTCCTCTAAGTACTTGGAGAGGGTCACATCCGGGTACTTGTCATGGACGACTCGCAGTTCTTCTACCCGTGCCGGCCACCGAGACGGAATTGCGTCACGAAGGCTACGTAATACGACTTCGGACGCTTTTCCATCCAGGTGCATGTAACAGCCCGCAGGCAAAAACGGAAAGCCTTGCTCCACAGCCTTTTCGATGTCCCTACGAGTGCCACCCAGCAGGGCACGGTAACGGCGGTCGAAGCGGAACTCGCGGCGGTGGGTGCCGACAAAGTCCAAGACCGTGCAGAAATTCTTATCCTTGGATCTGCGCAGTCCGCGCCCAAGCTGCTGGAGAAACAGCGTCGGGCTCTCAGTGGGCCGCAGCATAAGCAAGGTGTCGACGGTTGGAACATCGACACCCTCGTTGAAAAGGTCCACTGAGAAAACGACTTTCACCTTGCCGGCCGCGAGGTCGCGCAGCGCTGCAACACGGTCAGTCCGTGGGCTACTTCCCCAGACGGCGATGGCTGGAACACTGTGCTTATTGAAGTGCGCCGCCATGAACTGGGCATGCTCGATGCTGACGCAGAAACCGAGAGCCCGCATCGAGGCAGGATCGTCTGCAAATCGGATCATTTCCTGCAGCACGGTGCGAGCCCACGCGTCGGTGCTCGTATACAGATTGCTCAAGGCTTGCACGTCGTAGCCCTGCCCGCGTCGCCACGGAATCTCGGTGAAGTCGAGCCCGTCATGGATTCCGAAGTACATGAAGGGGCAAAGCCGCTGCTGGTCGATTGCGTCCCACAATCTGAGCTCCGCGGCGATCCGGTTGTCGAACCAATGGAGAATCGAGAGATCATCGCTTCGTTCCGGTGTGGCGGTTAGGCCGAGCAGTTCGCGCGGCTGCACATGGTCGAGCAGCTTGCGGTAAGACGGCGCCGCCGCATGGTGGAACTCGTCGACGATCACGACGTCGAAATGATCGGACGCGAGGTGTTCCAGGCTCGCGGCGTTGAGGCTTTGGATTGAAGCAAATACGTGGTCGAAACGTTCTGGCCGCGACCCGCTGATCCATTTCTCCCCAAAGGAAGCGTCCCGCAACGCGTAACGGAATGTTGCGAGGCTTTGGTCGAGAATTTCGTTGCGGTGGGCAACGAAGAGCAGTCGAGATCGCGACAGATCGTCGCGCAGGCGGGCATAGTCGACGGCAGCCATCACGGTCTTGCCGGTGCCAGTAGCGGCGACGAGCAGGTTTCTATGGTGACCGCGGTCGCGCGAGAGCGCGAGTCGCTCGAGGAGACGCTCTTGGAACGGTTCCAGGCGAAGCTCGATGGGGCTAAGGATTACTGTGGGCTGGGCGTCAGTGCGGCCGGCGCGCTGACTCTCTGTGTCGAATTGACTGGCGTCATACTCGACGAAGTCGGCGTTTTGCCAATAACTTTCAAAGACCGCCTCAAACTTACTCAGAACGTCCGGGTTGCGGGCCGAAGAAGTCCGAACATTCCACTCAAGGCCGGTGAGCTGGGCAGAGTGGGTGAGGTTCGACGAGCCCACGTAGGCCGTTGAGAAACCGGAGCGGCGGTGGAAGGTCCACGCCTTGGCGTGTAGACGGGTCGTGCTGACGTCGTATGAGATGCGTATCTGAGCGCCAATTTCTTTGAGCTGTTCGAGGGCCTGTTTCTCGGTGGAACCCGTGTAGATGGTTGTGAGGATTCGGAGCGGCTTGCCGCTCTCACAGTGGCGGCGAAGCGATGACAGTAGCGGGTTTATGCCGCTACGCCGAATGAAGGCCATGACAACGTCGATAGCGTCCGCGGACCCGATCTCGGCATCGAGTTGGTGAAGCAGACCGGGCTCACCGGGCGCGTTGGTAAGGAGGGTCGTATCAAGCAGAGGGATCAGGGGTTCAGCAATCCGTTCTGGTCTTCCGTCCGGCCGCCGCTCGAGGATCGCGTGCAGGACCTCACCCGGCTCGATTGGCGACTCGGAGTTGTCCGATTTGACTATCTCGGCGAGCCGTGCGATCAAATCGCGTGCCACCTCGATGCCCGCCCGAACGCGCTCACTATCCCCGATGGACTCCAGAGACTGCTGAAGATGTCGGCTGAGGTGCAACGCGATTCGGTCCGCAGCCTCGGTGGTATGCAGCGGCCGAGTGTCTTTCGTGAGATGTCCGTCGAGTGAGCGAAGTTCAGTACGAATTGAGTCGGTAAGAAGAACCTCGTAGATCCCGCGTTCCATATCTGACATTGATCAGCGTCAGTTCGCCAGCCACTGTCGTACGCCGTCGTGTCGCGAGCAGGTACCTGAGTGGTGGGTGCTGAAGGAGTACTCGCCGTCTCGGCAAATCGCGGTAGCTCCTGGCGGCGGTGCACCGCCGCCCACGAGGCCGGGGGCACCGGCGGGTGGAAGACCCGACGAAGGGTCGGGGATGCATTGCCCATCCGAGTTCTCGTAGTAGCCTGCGCCACAACCAGCCAGAGCATTAGTCAGCCCGCTCGTGGCGACGGCTGGCATGGCACCCAAAACCGCGGCCCCAATCACTGACGCGACGGCGAGCACCCGAATCTGAACGCGCATATCCTGCTCCAAAAAAGCCCGGCTTTGACAATTGTGGGTGCCGAATCCCGCCGACAATCTAACCTCTACGTGACTTCGATCATGCGAGATTGAGCCATAAAATTCGCGCGCCAGCGGCGGGCCGGGTCCGGCGCTGCGACTGCTGGAATTAGCGAACCAGCGCTTGACCGCCATGGACCGAACTTACGCACCCTCTTTAGGGCTTCCCGCGACCGGGGAGCACCGCTTGCTGAAACTTGTTCATAGCCCTTACACAGCAGCAATTTTGCGCGGGGGCGGATTGGACGCGGCACGACGCCAGTACGCCCGACATACGGCCGCGGTCGCCGGGACGATGTCGCGACAAACGAGTCAGCTAAAACCGGCGCGGATACCGTGTCAGTCGTAAACCCGGCTCGGAGTACGCGGCGTTCGCCGTGCCTCGGTTGCGAGTGCTTGTCGTACGCGTGTACCAGAGTGGCGGCGAGCGTAGTTACCAGATGTAAACCGTGGCGGTCGGATTTCCTCCGGTGCACGTCACCAGCTTGCGGTCAAGCACGCACGCCATGGGGTACTTGCGACCCGTCGCCGCGCTTTGTACGTCGGCGAGTTCAAAACGTCCGGTCAGGTTACCCGTCTGTTGATTGAGGTGGTTCACGCTGGTCGCCACGTTCAGGCCGAAACCACAACTGGTGTTGGCGCCGATGCTCCAGTGCGAATAGGGCCCGGTGCCGGCGTCGGGCATGTGGCACGATGCCGATGTCTCAGTCCCCGGCGGGGGAATGACCTGCGTGCCTGCCGGCCAAAGCACATATGCGAGAACGCAAACGATGACGGCGACAATCAAGGCGGCACCAGCCCACGTCGCCCGCTGGTTGGGCTGCCAACGAGACCGACGAGATGGCGTTGGCGCGGGTTCGGTCTTCTCCGGCGCGGGACCGATGCTCTCCCTCTGTGTCATCTCGAACCGGGAAATAGGCTGTGTGACAGCCGATCCCAAGAGTGCATCCACTTGCTGCTGAATCAGGGCGGTCACGTCGTGGTGCTCGCGCAGCCTGCCTAAGAGCAGGGTGATGCCCTTTCGCGCGACCTCGTCGCGACCGTCGACGTAGAGATCTCTCCGTAGCTCGTTGAGAATCGTTTCTTGGTCTCGTGGTCCCAGCGATTGGTCGAGCTGGCTATTGAACCGCATCAGGTATTGGAAGTGCACCGGCGGTTCCGGAGGCAACGGCGAAGCCAGCGGCCGCCGTCGCTCCCGTTTCAGCCGCACCTCGGTGGTCAGCGTGATGCCGGTATCGGAGGTCGGAACGCGATAATCGATGATCTGCAGATGGCCTACCCGGTTCACCACCATGCTTTTCAGCGGACCGATCTGCACGGGAATGATCGGGAGTCGTAGGGCTTGGGCATACTCCAGCTCCGACCGGTATGCCCTGGACTGTTCCCAGTTCTCGGACAACGCGGTGATAAACACCTCGCAATCGCGAATCTGGCCGAGGATCTCGCGCCACCACTGCTCGCCGGGCCCGATCTCGCGATCGAGCCAGACGGACTCGCGGGCTCTCTGCAGGGCGCGGACGATGCTTTCGACCGCCTGCCTGTCCCTGCTCGAATAGCTAATAAATACGGCCATTTCACATTCTCCAGCAGGCAGCACTGATTTGCCGCTGGAAGGGGCGAGTATACGTCGCAGCTAATGACGCCGAACGCACTATCAGCAAAGAAGGCCGAGCCACACGGCTGGCGGCCGAGCGAAGTTTGGTGGCCGTTAGTCGGTGGCGAAAGGCAGCATGGTCGATGACAGCGGGACGGAAGGACGAGATGGAAACCTGGGATGCGATTACTGCCCGGCGCAATGTGCGCCAGTACAAGTCAGAGCCGGTGTCGGACGACGACCTGAACCGTATCGCCGAGGCCGGATGGCGGGCGCCGTCAGCGAAGAACCGCCAGGCGTGGGACTTCGTGATCGTCACCGACCGGCAGCAGCTGCAGGAACTGTCCACGGTGTGGCAGGGCGCCGGCCACATCGCAGGGGCCGCGGCCGCGGTCGCCTTCGTGATCCCCGAGCCGCCCGATGAACGCCGGAAGGTGACCGACCAATACGACGTCGGCCAGGCCACGATGGCGATGATGATCGCGGCCACCGACCTCGGCATCGGCACCGGCCATTCGTCGGTGGGGGATCAGGAGAAGGCACGCGCCATCCTCGGCGTCCCCGACGGCTACCTGGTGGCGTACATGCTCGGCGTCGGCTATCCGGCTGATCGCCCACTCAAGCCCATTCGCAAACCGAACCGGCGGCCCTTCGACGAGGTCGTCCATCACGGACACTGGTGAATCATCTACCCGACAAAGCGGCGATGAACCACAAGGGAATATCGATCCAACACCGCGGAGAACCGGCCATCAGTGCCCCGATACTCGCAGGTTGCTGGCCTACACTCTGACTTCCAATGAAGCTGAGCAACCCGCTGCGCCATCCTCCGCGAGTACCGCGCGTCGAAAAGCCGCGCGCCGAAGGCCAATTCCCTCTCGCCGATGGGCGCCGGCTCGGCTACGCGGAATTCGGTGACCCGTCCGGTCCGGTGGTGCTGTGGTTCCACAGCACTCTGGGAGCCCGCCGCCAATTCCCGATGCTGGGACGGCGTGCCGCCGAAAACCTCGGCCTTCGGGTCATCATCGTCGAGCGGCCGGGGACCGGGCTATCCGATTCTCACCGCTACGCGGCAGTGACCGACTGGGTCGCCGACATCGCGCAGGTGGCCGACGCGCTCGAAGCCGAGCGGCTCGGCGTGGTGGGCTTGTCCGGCGGAGGCCCGTTCGCGCTGGCTTGCGGCGCGCTGCCACCGCTGGTTGCTCGGGTGGCCGCGGTGGCCGTGCTCGACGGCACTGTGCCGGCGGTCGGTCCCGAGGCCATCGATGGCGGTGTCACCGACGTTGCTCGCCGCTTCAACCCTGTGCTGACGCAGCTGCGCCGGCCGTTGGCAGTGCTCAGCACCGCGCTGCTGGCGCCGCTGATTCCCTTCGCGCACTACGCCTACGGCGTTTACGCCAGCATGTGGCCCGAGGATGACCAACGGGTGCTCAACGACCCGGAAATCGAGGCGATCTTCGTCGACGACATGGTCAATGCCTTCCGGGGTCGCTGCCTGGCCATGGTCGATGATGCCCGTTTGCTGGGGCGGGACTGGGGTTTCCGGTTGGCAGATGTCAAGGTGCCCGTGCGGTGGTGGCACGGCGACGTCGACCACGTCGTTCCCATCGCCGGCGTGGAGGCTGCCGTCGCGCGCCTGCAAGACGCCGAGCTCACCGTGCGCTCCGGCGAGAGCCACCTCGGCGGCTTCGCCAAGATCGACGAAGTGCTTGAGCACTTCCGCGAATACCTCTGAGTCACAACGGCTTTCGAGGCGTTTTGAGCTATGCTGCTCGACTGCTAGGCGCCGCAGTAGTTGTGGGTGGTGTCGTTGCAGAAATTCCAGTCCTGCATCGCACCCATGCTGACCTGGAGGGCCACACCGTTGTTGCCCGACACGGACGCCGGTGGCCCGGTGAACGGGTCACCGATGCCGGTAACGAGCTTGATCGTCACCGGCTCGCCCACCGTGTCCTTGCTCGGATTGGAGGTCGCGTTGACGCTCCCAGCGGCGATGTCGCCCGAGACGGTTCGCAGCGTGAAGTCGACCGTGGCCACGGGTGCATCGGCATAGTCGTCGCGCCCGGAACACGCGCTGGGGCAGGCGGAGATGTCGGTATACGTCAGCCGACCGGACCCGTCGTTGTTGATGGTGAGTCCCGACGCGTGGGCCTGCCAGGACCCGGTGAACGGGGCTATCCCCGGTACGTCCGCGGCGGCGCCCGGCGCGAACGTCAGCGCGGCTATCGCCAGTGTTGCAGCGGCGATTTCTTTCATTTCGCTTCCCGGATCAGAACGGGTTGACGGTGGTATCGCCGGCAATGAACATGCCGTGGCCGGTGTCGTCCTGGGTGAAGCGGATGCCCTCATCGCCGGCCACAATGGTCCAGCCCTGGATGTGATAGGTCTGACCGGCGACGAGGGTGTCGAACGGGGCGTGGCCGTAGCCCACCCCGATGTTGGCGCTTCGGTAGGTGAACTGGCCCGACGCGGTGACGTAGGCCTGATCGTCGTCTGGGGCAGCCTGCGCGAAACTTCCCTGGCAGATGACATTGGGACCGATCCCCGGTGTGGCGTCGTCGGATCCGATCTCGCAGAGCATCGGTGGCGTCTGGGTATTCACTTTCGCGTCGTGTCCGAGAGTGGGATCGGCGCTCGCGGGTGCCGCGCAGGCCAGCGCGACGATGCCGACCCCCGTCAGTGCGATATTGCCCATGTTGGGCGCAGCATAGCCGGGCGGGCGGGCCTGTGATCTATACCGGACAAACCCACAGCGCGGCCTTATCACGTCAGAAATGCTTTTGAAATCGCCTCGGCCGATTCAAGATAGCGTCATCGGAATGCCAACCCTGGACGCGGGTCCCACAACCAGCGTCCGGACCCGAGGAAATAATCCGGACTGGAGTCCGGTTAGGCTGGAGTATTGATTGGCGACGTTAAGGAGAATCAACATGACCGCAGCCGCGGGCACCCAGCAGCTCAGCGCCGGAACCTGGGCGATCGACCCAGTGCACTCCTCGATCAACTTTTCGGTGCGCCATCTGATGGTCGGCAAGATCTACGGCAGATTCGACTCGTTCAGCGGCGCCATCACCATCGGCGACGATGGCACCCCATCCGTCAGCGCCGAAATCGACGTCAACTCCATCGACACCGGCAACGAGCAGCGTGACGCGCATATCAAGGTCCCCGATTTCTTCGACGTCGAGCAGTTTCCGACCGCGGCGTTCGTATCGACTGCGGTGCGCGCCGACGGGGACAACTATCTGGTCGATGGCGATTTCACCCTCAAGGGCGTCACC
>NZ_JBAUZA010000349.1:0-14108 GCF_049585075.1 Mycobacterium sp. | reverse complement strand
CTCAACGCCTGTTTCTACAAGCCGGCGCTGTTGGCTCGTGATGCCGCCGCTGTCAACGACCTCAGCGACGGCCGCCTCGATCTCGGCCTCGGCGCGGGCTACATGCGCGAGGAATACGAGGCTGCCGAGCTGCCGTATCCAAGCGCCGGGCAACGCGTCGATTACCTCGAGCACGTCACCACCTACCTGAAGAAGCACCACCCCAGCATCCCGATCCTCATCGCCGGCAACGGAAATCGACTGCTGACGGTGGCCGCCCAACATGCCGACATCATCGGCCTGACAGGTGCCAACAACGCGCTGGCCGAACGCGTCGAGTTTGTCCGCGCCGCCGCTGGTGACCGGTTTACCGATCTCGAGTTGAACCTAGCGATCACCGCGGTGCCGTCGGACAACTCCGGGAAACCCGACCTGAAGATGACCCGCCATTATGCGCCCGACCTGTCCGACGAGCAGCTGCTAGCTCTGCCCTCCGTGCTGAGCGGATCGCCAAGCGAGATCGCCGACACCTTGCGCGGTTACCAGGAAACCTACGGGCTGACGTCCGTCACCGTGCAGGAACATCACGCCGAAACCATCGCCAAGGTGATTGCGGAATTCCGATGACCACGATCGATCAGCTGCCGAAGGCGGGTGGAAGTTCGTTTCGGTTCGACCGAGCGGAATTAGCCGGAGCGGTGGGCGATCTCGGGGTGCTCGTGCCGATCGCGGTGGCATTGATCGTCAAGAACGGCCTGACACCAACCGCAGTGCTGCTGCCGGCCGGGCTGCTGTACGTGGTGGCCGGCCTGGTGTATCGACTGCCGGTGCCGGTTCAACCGCTGAAGGCGTTCGGGGCAATCGCGATCGCGCACGGGTTCGGCGCCGACGAGATCGCCGCGGGCGCACTGCTGATGGGCGCGATCTTTTTGACGCTGGGGATGTCTGGACTGCTGGACTGGGTCGCGAAAGTGTTCCCGCAGCCGATCATTCGCGGTATTCAGCTCTCGGTGGGACTTCTGTTTTGTCAGCTGGCATGGAGGCTGGTGTCCACCACACCAAAAGCGTTCACCGACCACCGGCACTCGGTCTGGTGGCTCGCTGGCGTCACCGTGGTAGTGATCGCCTTGGCGCTGTTGTTGCGACGCCGCCAGATCACACTGGTCTTCCTCGCGATCGCCATAGTGGCGATGGCGCTGGCCTTCCACGGCTCGTTCAGCTTCGGTCCGTCTGCGGTGCACATCCCACACCTGAGCTGGGCCGCGTTCTCCGCGGCAGCGGTCGCGCTGGTGCTGCCACAGTTCCCGTTGTCGTTTGCCAATTCCTGTTTGGCCACCGCCGACACCGCCCGCGCCTACTTCGGCGATGCCGCGCAGCGGGTGCGCCCAGGCCGGTTGGCAACCACCATTGGGCTGGCCAACCTGTTCGCCGGCACGATCAGCGGCATGCCGGTGTGTCATGGCGCGGGGGGCATGACCGCGCATCGCAGCTTCGGCGCCCGCAGCGGCGGCGCACCAATCATGTTGGGCAGCGTGCTGATCACGCTTGCGCTTGCCATCGGAGCGACGCTGACCGCTGCACTGGCCGGGTTCCCGGTGCCGATCCTGGCAGGTCTGTTGACGGTCGCCGGGTTGCTACACATCACGCTGCTGAAAGATCTACGCGGACCTTGGCATTGGGCGCTGGCGCTTGCGGTCGGAATCACCGGATTTCTCACCAACCTCGCCGTCGCACTCGTTGGCGCGCTTGTGATTTGGTGGGCAGTCCGCTGGGTTCAGGGCTGGCGCGCCCGCAGCTGACTCATCGGGGATGGTCCTCGCCGGCGAGTTGATCCAGCGCATGGTCCAGCACGTCGGCGAGCACCCTGAGGCCGTCGCGCACGCCGCCCGGCGAGCCCGGCAGGTTGACCACCAAGGTCTGCCCCGCCACCCCACATACCCCGCGGGATAGCACCGAGGTTGGCACCTTCGGTAAACCGGAAAGCCGGATGGCCTCAGCCAGCCCGGGAATCATGTAGTCGAGCACCGCCACGGTCTGGTCCGGAGTGCTATCGCTGGGCGAGATGCCGGTGCCACCCGAGGTGATCACCACGTCGACAGCCTCGGCGATCGCGTCACGCAGCGCTTTGCCTACTGGCTCGCCGTCAGCGACAACGACTGGCTGCACCGTCGGGAACCCTTGTTGCGCAAGCCATTCGGCGATGATCGGGCCGCATCGATCTTCGTAGACCCCAGCCGACGCGCGGGTTGAGGCGATGATGACGCGCGCCGACCGGTCTGCCATCACCGCTCCCACGTTCCGTGCCGGCCGCCGTCTTTCCGCAGGACCCGAACGTCATCGATGCGCGCAGCCGGGTCGACCGCTTTGATCATGTCGTACAGCGTCAGGGCCGCCACGCTCACCGCGGTCAACGCCTCCATTTCCACCCCGGTGCGATCGGTGCTGCGCACGGTCGCGGTGATGTCGATATCCCTCGCTCCGGCGGTGAAATCGATGTCGACGCCGGTCAGCGCCAACTGATGACACAGCGGAATCAGGTCGCTGGTGCGCTTGGCGGCCAGAATGCCGGCAACCCGCGCAGTGGCCAGCGCGTCGCCCTTCGGCAGTCCGCCCGCCGCGATCAGCTCCACCACCTGGGCTGACGTACGCAGCGAGCCCGCGGCAACCGCGGTGCGTTTGGTGGCTGCCTTGGCGGTGACGTCGACCATATGAGCCGCGCCGTGGTCGTCGATGTGTGAGAGCGGACCCGAGTCAGCCACGCGATCCATTCTGACAGGTCAACTCTTAGCGCAGGTCCCAGATCTGCACTTGCGAACCGGCCGGTACCTCGGTGACGTCCGCCGGGATGTCCAACAGGCAGTTCGCCGACGCCAGCCACCCCAGGTGGTGTGACCCCGGCGGACCGTGGCTCACGGCGGTGCCGTCAGGGTCGAATACCCCGCGCCGAAACTGGCGTTTACCGCCGGGCGAGGTCAATGTCTCGGTCAATACCGCCGATCGCTTAGGCCGATGCGGGTCGGGTAGCCCCATCGCTGAGCGCAGCGCCGGACGGATGAACACCTCAAACGACACCAGCGCACTGACCGGGTTACCCGGCAGGGTGACGATCGGCGTGCCGGCGACCCGGCCGGCACCCTGCGGCATGCCCGGCTGCATCGCCACCTTGACGAACTCCACCCCCTGGTCACCGGCTCGGCCGAAGGCGTCCTTGACCACCTCGTAAGCACCCGCGCTGACGCCGCCGCTGGTGATGATCAGATCGGACTCGCCGGAGTATCGGTCCAGCAGTGCGGTGAACTGCGCGACGTCGTCGCCGGCGATCGCGGTGGCGACCACTTCGGCACCAGCGGCGCGCACAGCGGCGGCCAGCATCACCGCGTTGGACTCGTATATCTGCCCCGGCTGCAGCGGCGTACCCGGCTGCACGAGTTCCGACCCGGTGGAAATCAGCAGCACCCGCTGACGCGGGATAACGGGCAGCTGGGACACTCCCAGCGCCGCTGCCAAGCCGATCACCGCCGGCGTGACGACCTGCCCGGCCCGCAATACAGTGGCGCCCGCGACGACGTCCTCGCCTGCGCGGCGGATGTGCTTTCCCTCGGCGGTGGGTGCGTGGATCTGCACGACATCGGTTCGCCCGTCGGTGTCCTCGACGGGCACTACCGCCGTCGCGCCGGCGGGCAGCGGCGCGCCGGTCATGATGCGATGCACGGTACCCGGCTGCAGTGCCGGGATGTCGGTGCGGCCAGCCGGAATGTCCTCGGCCACAGGCAGTTTCACGGGATGGTCCGAAGCCGCTGATGCTATCTCGTCGGCGCGCACCGCGTAGCCGTCCATCGCGGAGTTGTCGAAAACCGGTAGCGCCACCGTCGCGGTCACGTCGTCGGACAGCACCCGGCCCTCGGCGTCGGACAACTCGGCGGTGGTGGCGGCCCGGGCAGTGATCAGCCCGGCGACAACGTGTTGATGCTCCTCGACCGACCGCATGGCGTCAGTAAATATAGTTGGTGTCCATGGCCACAGGTTGCGCTCGGCGATGACGCTGGTAGTGCGCGCCGCGCTGACGGATCGACCGATTTCGCTGGCCGAACACCAGGACCTGGTGAGCCATCAGTCCGCGGGAGCCGTCGTGGGGTTCGTCGGCGTGATCCGCGACCACGACAGCGGCCGCCAGGTCGTACGGCTTGAATATTCCGCGCATCCGTCGGCCGCCGACGTGCTCGCCGAGGTGGTGGCCGACGTCGCCGCGCAATCCCCCGGGACCCGGGCCATCGCGGCCAGCCACCGGATCGGCGTCCTGAATATCGGCGAGGCGGCGCTGGTTGCGGCGGTCGCCGCCGACCATCGCCAAGCGGCGTTTGCCACCTGCGCGCAGCTGGTGGACGCCATCAAGGCGCGGCTACCTGTGTGGAAGCACCAGTTCTTCGCCGACGGAACCGACGAGTGGGTGGGCTCGGCTTAATTTTCCAGCGCCGCGCAGGCTCTATCCTCCGGCGAACGGTGGCAGGACGTCGATCGTGTTGCCCGCCCGCAGCGGCTGGGCCTTGTCCCGGACCGCCACGCCGTCGCAGAGATACGAGCACCGGGACAATACCCGGGCAAGTTCTTGACTGCGGTCGCCCAGCCCGTCGACAAGCTCGGCAACCGTGGCGCCGGACCGCAGGCTCAGCTGCTCGGAGTCGGACCCTGAGGCGGCCCGTGCCGCCGCGAAATACCGCACGGTGATTGTCTGACCAGGCACGTCAGCCGCCAATTGCGCTCATCGGCCGCGCCGGCTGGACGAAGTCTGGGTCGTCGATGCCGTGGCCGGCCGGTTTCCCCCACATCGCCGCCCGCCACGCCGCTTCGATCTCGGCGTCGTCGGCGCCGCCGCGCAGCAGCGCTCGCAGGTCCGTCTCGTCGATGGCGAACAGGCAGCTGCGCAGCTGCCCGTCGGCGGTCAACCGGGTGCGGTCACAGCTCGCGCAGAACGGGTGCGTCACCGAGGCGATGAGCCCGACTTGTCCGCTGCAACCCGTCGCCGGATCGGTGACCCGCCACAGCTCGGCGGGCGCCGAACCCCGCGGCGCCCGATCGGGTTTCAGCGCAAACGAATGCCGCCGCAGCTGCGCGAGCACCTGGTCTGCGGTCACCGTAGCCTCACGACGCCACTGATGTCCGGCGTCGAGCGGCATCTGTTCGATGATCCGTAGCTGGTAGTCATGGCTGAGGCAGAACCGCACCAGCGCCACCGCATCGTCGAGTCCGGTCTGCGGGTCCAGCACGGCATTCACCTTCACCGGTCGCAGACCCGCTGCCGACGCTGCGGCCAGGCCATCCAGCACATCGGCAAGGCGGTCGCGGCGGGTGATCGCCGCGAAACGGACGTCATCCATGCTGTCCAGCGACACGTTCACCCGGTCCAAGCCGGCCCGCGCCAACTCGTCAGCATGCTTGGCCAACAAAACGCCGTTCGTGGTCAGCGCGAGCTCCGGGCGCGGCCGCAGCGCGGCGGTTGCAGCGACGACTTCGCTAAGATGCTTGGCCAGCAACGGTTCTCCACCAGTGAAGCGCACCTTGGTGATGCCCAGTCGGGTCACGCCGATTCGCACCAGCCGGAGAATCTCGTCGGGCTGCAGCAGCTGCTCGGCAGCCGACCACGGCAGACCGTCGGCGGGCATGCAGTACGTGCATCGCAGATTGCAGCGGTCGGTCAACGACACCCGCAAATCGGTCGCCACCCGCCCGTAGCTGTCGATCAACGGTCCGCTGGATGGGGCGGGTGTCTCCCCAAGACCTTCGAGCCCGCGACGCACCGCAGGCACTCCGAGGGTCGTGATCATGGCCCCCATTATCCATCGACCCCACGAAGAGGGCACCGCGCGACGCCTTCCTGCAGGTCATCGGCTCATCTAGCATCTATTTGTGCCAAGGATGCGAATCCGTCGGGCAGCTGAGCTGCTGGGGGTCAGCGACGACACTGTCCGGCGATGGATCGACCACGGTGCTTTGTCGGCCAGTCAAGACGAGGCCGGCCGCAAGGTGATCGCGGGGGATGTCTTGGCCGAGTTTTGGCGCAAAAACGCCCGTCCGTTGCCGCCGAACCCGCTTGGCACCGGCAGCTCGGCGCGCAATCGTTTTGTTGGTCTGGTGACCAACGTGGTCAGTGACAAGGTGATGACCCAGGTCGAGATGCAATGTGGTCCGCACACCGTCGTATCCCTGATGAGCACCGAGGCTGCCAAGGAGTTGAAACTGGAGCCGGCAGCCTCGCCGTGGCGGTCGTCAAGGCCACCACCGTGATCGTCGAAACCCCTGAAGCGTTTGCGGATTGACGTATCCGGGTACGTGGCGACCGTGATCGGTGCGTTCATCGAGAGGTGGAAGCGCACTCAGCTATATGAATTGCTGCGGCTGAAAGGCTACGTCGCATTCAATTTGCCCCGCACGGTGAGCATGTTGGGGGCAGCGCTGCTAATCGCAATCGCCGCGGCGCACATGTACGTACTGACCAGCCAGCCGGCGTTGCCGATGTACTTCTTCGTCTATGCCGCGATCCTGGTTGCTTGCTGTCTGTTGGCTGCGGTATCCCTGTGGCTGGGCCGCAATCCCCGTGTGCCCCAATTAGGCTGGTTCTTTGGTGATCTGGTTTCGGTCGTCTTCCTCGGCCTCTACCTATTCAGTCGGCAGGCGACGCTGCCGGGGCTGGTCGCGGTGACCGGCCGGTGGGATTTCGCCCCCGGCACGTTCGCGAGCGCGTTCGCGCTGGGCTTCATCGCGGTGCACATGTCGGTGCTGCTGGGCATCAACGTGGCTTATCCGCAACGCCAACCGTGGTTCGACTGACGGGAATTCGGCGATGACGACGTTCGATTACCCGGCGTGGCTACGAATCGACCACTGGCTCAATGTGTTGTTCGTGACGTTGATCATTCGCAGCGGCATCGAGATCCTCGCCACCCATCCGAAGTTGTACTGGCACGATGACAGCAGACCCGGAAGCGAATGGGCGCGCTTCACTACCAAGGTCATGCCGAAGGACAGGCTGTTCGACACCCTCGATGAGGAAGAGGACTACAGCCCGTTCATTTCGTTGCCCGGCCGCGCGCAGCTTGGCATCGGCCGGCACTGGCATTTCTTTGTGGTGATCGGCTGGATTCTGCTGGGGCTGTCGTACTACATCCTGCTCTTCGCCACTGGGCAGTGGCTTCGCTACTGGCCCGGTTCCTGGTCGATCTTCCCGGAGGCCTTGGACGACATCGTCACCTACATGACGTTCAACCTGCCGCCGTTGGTGCCGGGTGAGCCGATGGACGCCATCCAGAAGCTGACCTATGCGGGCGTCGTCTTCGGGCTGGCACCGTTCCAGATCCTCACCGGCGCCGCCCAGTCCCCGGCGATCGAAGCCAGATTCCCGTGGTACGTGCGGATGTGGGGCGGACGGCAATGGGCGCGCAGCCTGCATTTCCTGGGGCTACTCGCCTTTGTGGTTTTCATCATCATCCATCTTTCGATGGTGTTCTTCTGGGGCTGGGGCCACCTCAACGCCGCGATGATCTTCGGCTCGATTCGCAACATCTATTGGGCTACCGCGATCTCGCTGTTGATCATCGCGGCGATCATCGCCATCCACGTCGGGGCGACGGTGTGGAGTCTGCGCAACCCTCGTTCAGTTCAGCGTGTCCTCGGCGCTGTGGTGTCCCGCGCTCGGCTTCTTCTGTTGCGGCCCTTGGACTCGCGGCAGAACTATCCGGAACGAAAATTGACCCCGCAGCACCGGGTCAACGGCAAACCCCCGTGTTCGGCCGAGTACAAGGTGATGGCCGTGCACAACTTTGTCGACTGGCAGTTGCGGGTCGGCGGATTGGTAGAGAACCCGGTGACTTTGGACTTGGCGGCGTTGCGCGAGCTGGCCGAACCGGAAACACAGCGGGTCATGCACAACTGCGTGCAAGGCTGGACCAGCATCGGTCAGTGGAGCGGCCTGCATCTGAGCACGCTGGTCGAACTGGTGCGGCCGCTACCGCAGGCGAAATACATCTGCTCAATGACGATGCAGGACAACGACCGCGACGAGCCCAGTTCGCATGGCGGAGGCCAGTTCTACGAGGTGATGGATCTCGAACTCGCCTACAAACCGCAGACCATCTTGGCTTATGAGATGAACGGCAAGCCGTTGCCGATCAAACATGGCGCCCCGTTGCGGCTGCGGGTGGAGACCCAAGTCGGATTCAAGATGGCCAAGTGGATCAACCAAATTGAGTTCATCAATGACTACTCCGGCATCGGCAAGGGCGCCGGTGGTTGGCGTGAGGACAACGTCTACTACGACAAAGATGTGGAGATATGACCGAGGTCGACCGTGTGCGTCCGGAGCTGATCAGCCTGGTCCCTGTCGACCGGGACCGCGTGCTGGCGCAAGTCGCCGCAAAAGGCGGGCACTGCGAGAGTTGCGGCCAAACAGATTTCGAGGTCGGCCACGCCCTGTACCTCGGTTTTCTGTTTCTCGACGAAGACAGTGACGCCTACATGGTGGCGTTGACGTGCTGCAACCCGGAGTGCGGGCAGCGCACCGGAATCAGGCTGCGCGAGAAGGACTTTCTCAGCCGCGGCGAAACCGACGCCCGCGCCGCGACTTGGCTGGCGTCGGCTCCGTGAACGACCGCCCGGCTGATTTCCGTGGCCTGGCCACATTGGCAACACTGGCCTCTGCCGGAGACGATGTTCGCCGTGCCCGCCTCTGCGCGACAACGTCATTCACAGCACGACGTACCAAAAATTGTCGCTCAAAGCCGGGCACATCGGGTGTCGACCGGCGAAGAGACAGCTGTGACAGTTGCTACCAATGCGACCTGGCCGCCCTCAGCCGCGGCGAGACCGCCGCCCGCGCCGCGACTTGGCTGGCGTCGGCTCCGTGAACACGGGCTGAACCAGCCCGATTCGATCGATCAGCTCAGACGTTCCCCGCAGCTCGTCGCAGAGTGCTTGAAACCGGCGCTCATCGGCCTCGCCGAGCATTCCGCGCGAACTGTAATGCACCAGCCGCGGCAGCCGTCCGGCAAGCGCGGTACCCCATCTGATGCTGAAGTCGTACTTCTCGCCATCGCTCACTTCGCCATTTTGGCCAAGCCCTTTGAGCGTTTGAATCTGCTCGGTGAGCCACTCGACGTCATCGTCGATGCTGATCGGCGCGGGGTTATCGTCCATGTCGGCAACCATGGTCCTCCATTGCTGCTGTCACATGTGCGGTTTGGCGACACTCACCACTAACGGTGTCCCTTTGAACGTCAGATACACCCGGTGCGGCCCGACGGCCATGCCGGACAGCGGCGCTGACCGTTGCGATTCGGGAAGCGCTGTTCGGTAATTGGTGATCCGCAGCACCGGGATGATGTCCGCCTCGAAGCGCATGAAACTGTTCGTCTCCAGTGTGGCCACCTCGCGGTCGGTGGCCGCGTAGATGCGGGTGTCGTCGCTGCCGATCCGCCGGATCGGCGACGGCAACTGGGTTGCCGCCCGCACCTTCAAGCCCTTCCCGGCGCGCCGCAGATCGATGACATAGATGATGTCTCCGTTCGGACGGGCCACGTAACTACGCGTCACCGCGGCGCCGTCACCTGCCGAGGAGGCGACGCCCATCGGGATCGAGCCAAGCTTCTCGGGTGGTGACGAGGGTCCTCGGTAAAAGCGGATTCCCGATGGCCCGGAGACGTGGTACTCGATGTCGCGCCCACGGTTGGCGCCGTCGATGGTGTCCGAGGGATCACCGTTGATCTTGGCGGTCGGCAGTTTCCGGAAGCCGTATTCGTCGACCGGAGTTACCGACGATCCGTCCGCCGACAGCGCGAGTAACACCCGCATTCCGCCGTCTTCGGAAAGGTAGGCGGGAGCGGGTCCGGCGTCGAACTCGTCGACCTGGCGCAACGTGCCCAAATCGAGCACCGCGACCTTGCCGCGTTGCGGCTGGGGCACATAGACGTGCTGGTCGTCTTTTCGGCTGATCTGTAGGTTGCGCCCCGCCGCGATCGGCGCCGACAGCCGCGTCTTGGCGTGACCGGAGTGCACCAGGTCGGTGATCTCGGCGACTCGGCCAGCGTCGGTGAGCCCGACCAGGGCATCGTTGCTGTATGACCACACCGGATCACGCAGCATCGCACCGACCGTCGTCACGCTGACCTCGGGTTCGGTCTCCACCGCAGTGCCCGGCGCCACGCAGCCCGCAGCCGCAAGAACACTGACTGCGACCAAAACCCACCTGCGCTGCGATGTCATTTGGAGAAGCAATACCCCAGAACCAGGTGTGGTTACACCTACGCTTTCACTATGGGAACCAAGGCCGCGAAGGAAGTCGACTTCGAGCGTCTGGCTGACGCGTTGGGCGACTACCGGTTCGCCTACCTCGTCACCGTCGACGACGACTACCGGGTGCACACCGTCACCGTCGAACCCGAGCTGCGCGAGCGCATCATGGACGTCGGCTTGGTCGGCGGCAGAACCCGCACCAACGTCGAAAGCCGCAGTGCCATCACATTGTTGTGGCCACCGCGCGAGCCGGGCGGCTATTCGCTGATCGTCGACGGCCGGGCTGAAGTGACCGAGGTCACCGATTCCGATGACACCGTTGCGCTTCGGGTCGTGCCGACCCGAGCGCTGTTGCACCGCAACGCCGATCCGAGCACTCCGGGGTCCGCGAAAGGCTGCCTGCACGACTGTGTGGTGTTCGCCAAGTCATAGCCAGAGTGTGGGCCACTTCACAACTTGGAACTGGGATTTCACGATTTCACCGCGGCCTCACAACGACCGGCCAGTCGATTCGCAGGTCGAATTGATACATCTGTAACCCCCATCGCGAATCGTCGAAACACGTCGACACCACGATGGATCCGATCACCGCGAGTCGCGGAGTTCTGCCACGGGGGAAGCAGGAAGGTGGAATGGCTTCGATCTCCAGGGTCGCCACGGTGTGCGGGTACTGCGGCGTGGGCTGCGGTATGGACCTGCAGGTGGCTGACGGCGTGGTGACCAAGGCCGTCGGCCGACCGGATCACCCCGCCAACCGGGGACGACTCTGCACCAAGGGCAACACCACCGCGGATATGCTGCGCGCCGGCGGCCGCCTCACGACGGCTCTGGTCCGTCCGTCGCGCAACGACGAGGCCGCGCCGACCAGTGTGGACGCCGCCGTCCAGATGGTGGCGGACCGGCTATCGGCGATCCGCGATGAGCACGGTCCCGATGCGATCGCGCTGTACGTGTCAGGACAGATGTCCATCGAGGCCCAATACCTGGCCAACAAGCTCGCCAAGGGCTACCTGCGGACCCAATGGATCGAGTCGAACTCGCGGCTGTGCATGGCCAGCGCGGGCACCGGCTACAAGCAGTCGCTGGGCGCCGACGGCCCGCCCGGCAGCTATGACGACCTGGACACAGCCGACCTGTTTTTGGTGTTGGGCGCGAACATGGCCGACTGCCACCCGATCCTGTACCTGCGGATGATGGACCGCGTCCGCGACGGCGCGAAGCTGGTGGTCGTCGATCCGCGCCGGACGGCCACCGCGGCCAAGGCCGACTACCACCTGCCGGTGCGCCCAGGGACCGACCTGGCCCTGCTGAACGGGCTGCTGCGGCTGGTGCGCGACGCGGGCGGCATCGACACCGAATTCGTCACCACCTACACCGAGGGCTGGGAGCCGCTGAACGCCCTGCTCGACGAATATCCGGCGGATCTCGTCGCCGCCATCACCGGGATCGACGAGGCGGATCTGCGCGCGGTCGCCGAGCTGATCTGCGGCACGAAGAACTGGGTGAGCCTGTGGACGATGGGCCTCAACCAGTCCACCCACGGCACCTGGAACACCAACGCGCTGTGCAACCTGCACCTGGCGACCGGAGCGATCTGCCGTCCGGGCGCGGGTCCGTTCTCGCTTACGGGCCAGCCGAATGCGATGGGCGGCCGGGAAATGGGATACATGGGCCCGGGCCTGCCGGGCCAGCGGTCCGCCCTGGATGCCGCCGACCGCGCGTTCGTCGAAGACCGCTGGGAGCTCGAGCCCGGGACGATCCGCGCCGAGGGCGGCACCGGCACCATCGACATGTACCGGCGGATGGGCGACGGCGAGATCCGGGCAGCCTGGATCATCTGCACCAATCCCGTTGCCTCGGTGTCGAATCGGGCCTCGGTGATCGCGGGTCTGCAGCGCGCCGAACTGGTGGTGGTCCAGGATGCGTTCACCGGTGTCGAGACGGCCGAATACGCCGACGTGGTTCTGCCGGCCGCGCTGTGGGCAGAGGCCGACGGGGTGATGGTCAACAGCGAACGCACGCTCACCCATTGCGCCCCCGCGATGGCCCCGCCCGGCGAGGCGATGCCGGACTGGCAGCTGATCTGCCGGGTTGCCACCGCCATGGGTTATCGCGGCTTCGAGTTCGACTCCGCCGCAGAGGTTTTCGCCGAACTTGCCACTTTCCACAATCCCTTCACCGGCTGGGACCTGCGCGGTGTGGACTACCAGCGGCTGCGCCGCACGCCGGTGCAGTGGCCCGCGGCGCCGGGTTGCGCCGACCGCAACCCGATCCGCTACCGCAACGACGGCGTCAGTCAGGATCTGCACACCGCCGAGGACGGCAGCGTCCCGGCGCTGGCCTTCCCGACACCGAGCCGTCGCGCCCGGTTCTTGCCGCGGCCATACCTTCCCGCAGCCGAGCTGCCCGACGACGAATTCCCTCTGGTGTTCACCACCGGTCGGCTCGCGCACCAATGGCACACCATGACCAAGACCGGAAAGGTCGCCAAGCTCAACAAGCTCAACCCCGAACCGTTCCTGCAGCTGCACCCCGAGGACGCCGACCGGCTTGGCGTGCGCGACGGCGACCGGGTCGAGATCCGGTCCCGACGGGGCCGGTCGGTGCTTCCGGCGGCCATCGACAAGGCCGTGCGGCCGGGCGTGTGCTTCGCCCCGATGCACTGGGCCGACGCGTTCGCACCGGATGTGGCGGTCAACGCGGTGACCAACGACGCCGTCGACGCCGAGTCGCTGCAGCCCGAGTTCAAGGTGTGCGCGGTCGCGCTGACCGCCGTCGAAACCGAGGCTCCCACCGCACAACCGACACCGCTGGAGGCCACGGCGCCGGTCGACGCGCTCGCTGCCGCGCTGGGCCCGCTGCCGTCGCCGGCCACGCTCAACGCCGACGAGCAGTTGTTCCTGTCCGGCTTCGTCGCCGGTGTCCGAGCGAACCCACCCACCGATCAGATGCCGACGCTGCCGACGGCCACGCCGCTCGCGCCCGCCAATCGGGCATGGGTCGACGGAGTGCTGGCCGGGATCTTCTCCCGCACAGCGGGATCGACGGCCCACACGCCCGACCAAGTCGGTGGCCCGGCGCCGACCGTGGTGTGGGCGTCGCAGACCGGCACAGCTGAAGAATTCGCCACAACCTGCGTCGAGCGGCTCAACGATGCCGGCATCACCGCGCGGCTTCGCGGCGCCGACGAGATATCGTTGTCCGACCTGAACGGGACGGTGCTGTTCGTGGTGTCCACCACCGGCGACGGGGAGCCGCCCGATAACGGCATCGCGCTCTGGCACGCGCTGGCCGCCGCTGAACCGGGCGACGTTGACTCCGTGGACTTTTCCGTGCTCGGGTTCGGCGACTCGTCCTACACCAACTTCTGCGGCTTCGCCCGCAGGCTGGACGCCCGGCTGGATCATCTGGGTGCGCACCGCATTGTCGACCGGGCATCGTGCGAGCCGGACTTCGAAGCCACCGCTGCGGCCTGGACCGACCGTGTCATTAGCACACTGACCGAGGCAGCGCCGAGCCTATCCGACCCGAAACCAGCTGCAGCACCGTCGTATTCAAGGACCAATCCGCTACGGACAACCGTCGCCAGCAACGTCGCACTCTGCGGCGCAGGCTCCGACAAAGACGTGCGCAACATTGGCATACATCTGCCGGAGGGCACCCTTGAGTACGGCCCGGGCGACGCGCTCGGCGTGTGGCCACACAACCGGCCCGAGGTCGTGATCGAGTTCTTGGAACGCACCGGGCTGGACGGCTCGGCGGAAGTCACCGTCGGCGGCCAGACGATGCCGCTGGCCGAATCATTATGCGCCCGAATGGACATCACCCGGATCACGCCCGACCTGATC
>NZ_JBAUZA010000348.1:0-7176 GCF_049585075.1 Mycobacterium sp. | reverse complement strand
CCAGCTCGTCGCCGCACCCGCAACGAAGATGGCTGCGGCGATAAAGACCGCACCAGCGACAATCCCAACCCATGTCAGGACGCGGCGCAGCCTATTCGGCGCTGTTCCTTGCGGTTCCGATTCGATTCCGGATTCGGATGTTTCACTCATTTTGCTCACCAGAGGTTTCCGGCGTGGCAGGCCGATTTCCCCTCGCCTCCTATTTCAAGTAGTTAGCTGTAGACGACGTTGGCCTGGGTGTCGCCCGGTTTCCAGGTGATCGTGCCGTGCTCGAACGTGGATTTCTTGCCACCGTCGCCGGTGTCTGTCTCATCGCTGGTCGGAAAACCGAGCTTGCCCTCCATTCCACCCAGCTCATTCCATTTGTCACGGATCTTGCCCAATATGACAAAGGACCCCGCCCCATGAACGCAGATGGCGCCGCCGTCAAACTCCTGGAAGCCGCCGTCGGGATGCTTGTCCTCGTTGCCCGTCGGTTGCCCCAGTGACTTCCGTGTGGCGGCGTCAAGTGACTCGTACTTCGCGAGAATGGGCCCCTCGACGGTGTACTCCACACCATTCGCACCCGCGATTTGAGTTGAACTCGAAGCGGTTGTGGTTGGCCCAGCAGCAATTGCCGACGTCACCGACGAGGTCGGAGAGCCCGTAGTTTGGCCGGCCTTCTCGTTGGTGGCCTGGGTACATCCGGCGCCCGTCAGCGCGACCACCGCGATTGCCGCGGAGAATGCCGCTGTTCGTTTCGTTGTCGCGCGCATCTCGTTCCTCTCGAATTGGACCCGCAGTAGCTCTGCCCAACGGTAGGGGTTGCCCTAAGGGCAAGGTCAAGATGTTGCGGACAGTAGCCGTAACACGGGGATTCGATCTCGAAAGGTTGCAGGTGGGTTCTGGCCGTGCAGAATCCGCGCGATGTCATCCACGTAGAAGGTGTCGGTGCGGGAATGCTCAATTGCGCAGAGGCTCGGTCCGTCATGTGGGGTGGAAGATTAGGGCGGTCGCATCATGCCGCCGGGCCCCATCATGCCGCCCGGGCTCATCATGCCGGGATCCATCATTCCCCGCATCATTGGCGGCATGCCGTCGCGTACAAACCCGCTCACTTCCCCGGCGTGCCCACGGATGGCTTGCACCAACTCGGGATCATCCGCGGTTTCCTCAGCGATTACGCCGGTGGGCGTGAGCGTGAGCTGACGGCGGTACCCGTTGGAGTGCTGGAAGAGCGTCGGCAGGCTGCCGCTCATGCACACGACTTCCGGGCCCTGATCTAGATGGGAATACATGCTGGACACGTGCGCCTTGAGCTGCGCGGCAAGGTCGGGCGAATCGGATTGGGTGGTGGTGCGAATGCCGCCCGGGATCTCCTCGACCGCGCGGGTTATCTCGTTGTGGCGGTTGAACATCTCCATGTAGCGGGACATATCTGTCGGGGAGACGCCCATCATTCCCCCCATCATGCCGCCGCCGTTGCCGTCGTCGATGAGTCGAATGACCGGTGCGGTCGGTCCGAAGGCCCCGCGCATCGCGTACCCGAGACCTGCGACTGCGCCTGCGCCGAGTGCCGTAAGTGCGGCACGCCTGGTCATTCGCCACTGAGAAGGCATGGCGCTCAGCTGTTTTGGTGCAGCAACGCGGAACGCCGCTGGTATTCATCGTCGTCGATCTCTCCGCGCGCGTAGCGCTGCGCGAGCGCTTCCTCGGCGCCGACTTGCAGTGCCGGTGTCGGGTTGACGTCGCTACCGCGTGTCGATGAAGCGAGGTACCGAAACACCAGCACCGCGCCGGCAATCACCAGTGCCCAGAAAATTACGATCGCCACCGCCATGAGAACCCCGCCGCCATACCACGTTGGTGCGGTGCCACACATCGTCATCGCCGGATCCTTTCTTCAGATGCTAAGTCCCGCAGGTCAGCACGCCGATCCGCGGCCGCAAAATCCCGTCATCGGCAGCAGGTGATGCCGCCCCAGAAGCGTGGGCGCCAGTGTGAGCAATCTGTACGACGGACATGTCTACAACCGCGAACGGCAGTGTGGCCGCTCCGGCGACCACGACAGCGCCGCGCCGGGCCACCGGCGACAGCGCCACTTCATCGGCGAAAAGCGAAGTGTGCAGCGCCCACCAAACGACAATGGCGATGGTCAGCAGGGCGGTCAACGGGATGAAGATTGCAACGACGTGCGCGAGCAGAGGATGCGCCGGCAGTCCGTTGACCGTATTCAGCACTTGTGATCTCCCGTGTCAGACAGATATCCACTGTTTGGCGCGATTTGGCTTCTCGCTAGCCCGTTCCGCTGGGCATCGGCATAACGCTGGGCGTCGGCGTGCCACTAGGCATGTTGGGCATCATCCCGCTGGGCATGGGTGTGCCGCTGGGCATGGGTGTGCCGCCGGGCATGGGCATACCGCTTGGCATGGGCATGCCGGTAGGCATCTTCATGTCGGGCATCATTTTGTCGGCAGGCATTTTCATGTCGCAGCACATGCCGTCGGGTTTAGGCGCAGCCGGTGGGGGCGGGTTTTCAGGGCGCGGGGCAGAAACTGTCACCGGGTGGAGGGTGAACATCCCCGAGGACCCGGCCCATGTTCCCGCGAGGAAGATCGCCACCGCGATACACGCGAAGGCGAATACGGCAGCGACCATCCGCCCGCGCTGGCGGAGATTGCTACCAAGTTCGCTGAAAAATCCCATCGTCGATTCCTCTCGGCCCATCTACTATCTATCTACGTAGATGGTAGACGCGGACCGCGACGACAAGCAACCGGAACCTTGCGTCAGCGGGGGTGGCGGATCGGCTAAAGGCATCGGTTATCCACCTGCTGTTGACCCGAGGGCTTGCCATCGTGCTCTACTATCTTGGTACGTAGATGATCCGGGGCGGGCCGCGGCCGAGCCAACGTCTCAGTGACTGCCAGGAGATCAAGGATGCGGATTCGAGGCTTCGGCGAACTCGAGGCGGTCATCATGGACCGTATCTGGAGCCGTGACCCCGAGCCGCCGACAACGGTGCGTGAAGTGTTCAACGAACTTTCGGCTGAACGCGACATCGCCTATACCACTGTGATGTCCACCATGGACAATTTGCACACCAAGGGCTGGCTCGCGCGGGAACGTGACGGCAAGGCGTACCGGTATTGGCCGACCCTGTCGCGTGAGGAGCACAGCGCACGGTTGATGCGCGAGGCTCTCGACGGTGGCGGTCGTCCAGAATTAGTGCTGCATCATTTCGTCGAGCAGATCGGCGTCGAGGAATCCGCGCGCCTCCACGACGCGTTGCGCCGGCTGGCCAAACGAACGAAGCCGCGATGACCATAGCGGTGTGGCTGCTGCTTTATAGCTTGGCGGTGCTCGTCGCATCACCGCGGCTGCTGCGCGCGCTCACGTCCAGCGGAGCTGCTCCCCGCCTCGGTGCGGCGGCCTGGATGACCGCGATCGGCACGGTGTTGAGTTCTTGGCTGGCGGCGGCGGTGATGCTCATCGTCGAAGTAGTCGATCGTAAAGCCCATGCCCGCATCGCGGTTGCGTCGTGTCTGGCCCGTTTGCAGAGCATGGTCAGCGGCGGGGCCGGGCCTGCACAGCAGATCATGCTGGTCGTGATCGCCTCGGCGGTGACGTTGGTCGCGGCGATCACCAGTGTCCGATTGGTCCGCGCGGCACTGCGGCTGCGTGCGCGCGCTCATGATCATGCCCAGGCCGTGCGGCTCGTCGGCTATCGCACCGGCGAGGCGGATGTGGTGATGGTCGAGGCCGCCAAGCCGGCCGCTTACTGCGTCGCGGGACGGCCGCCGGCAATCGTCGTCACCAGTGCGGCCCGTGCCGCCCTCGATGACTGTCAGCTGGCTGCTGTGCTCGCCCACGAACGCGCTCACCTCGCGGGGCACCACGCGCTTATCGTCGCCTCGCTTCGCAGTCTGGCAGCGGTGTTTCCTCGTCTAGGCCTAATGGTGGTTGGGGCACAACAAGTTTCAGCTCTGTTAGAAATGTGCGCCGACGAGACGGCGGCGCGACGACACAGCCGTCGAGCCTTGCTATCCGGGCTGATCACGCTAGTTGCGGCGGCCCCGAATGAAGCGCTGGCGGCGGCCGATGTTGCCGTCCTGGCGCGAGCCGAACGGCTGGCGACGCCGCCCCGCGAATCCGCAAGAGCTAAGACTCGCGCAGCCCTCGCTGGCGTCATTGCCGCCATGGTCGCCGCGCCGCTGATAGGTGCGGCTATCGCAATGCCCCAGCAACCGAAAGCATTGGCGCACAGTGGATCTAGAGAGGAGATTTCGATGATGATGATGGACGGCGGTCACTGGGGGTGGGGTAGTTGGCTCCTCACGACCGGCATAACGGTTGTGTTTTGGGCGCTGGTGATTACGGTAGTGGTGCTCCTCGCGCGGTATCTGCTGTCGTTGTCACAGCGGCCCACCACAACCCGCAGTCCGGGGGCGAGCGGCGCGGAGCAGGTGCTCGCTGAGCGATACGCGCGCGGGGAGATCGACGACGACGAATACAAGCGGCGGCTGGCGCTACTTCGTCAAAATCTGTCCTCGACCGCGTCGACCTGACGCCAACAATCGGAGGCATGAAGTCCGGCCAACCCGGGCGATCTCCACTGCACTGCTGCGTGTTTCGGGCTTAGCAGCCAGCGGTCCAGGTGGTGACCTTGATATCCACCTCGTGGACACCGGGGCCCGCGGGGGTGATCACGGCGCCGCCGCTTCCGATGAGCTCGGACCACGCCTGCACCGTCCATGATCCCGGCGCAGCGAAGATTCGGAACTCACCGGTGGCTGACGCAGCCACCTCCGCGGCGAACTTGTGGGACGCGTCGAGCAGTCGCACAAACGCGCCGCCAATCGGCTGCCCGGAGTCGTCGACGACCCGCCCGGCGATGACCGTCTCTTTATCAACGTCGACACAACCTGGCGCCGCGATCAATTGCCCACTTGCAGAGGACATACCAGCTTCCCAACTCCGTTGGTGCTCCCATCGGGGAGCAGATCCAGAATGCCCAGCCTCGGGATTTGGCCGGTGGTGGCGCCAACGCTAGGGCTTGCCCTTAGGGCAAAGTCAAGCTCCTCAGCTGCGTCATCTCTGCGCCTGGGTGCTTTCGTCGTTACTCTGAGCTGGACACTAATGGTTGCGGCTTGTTGGGGGGCAGTATGAGGGCCACACCGCAACTACGCCAAGGGCTGTCGCAGCGACAGCTGACCATGATCGCCATCGGCGGTGTCATCGGCGCGGGATTTTTTGTCGGGTCAGGCGTGGTGATTCGGACTGCGGGCCCTGCCGCGTTTGTCACCTATGCGCTGTGCGGCGTCCTGATCATCCTGGTGATGCGCATGCTGGGGGAGATGGCCACCGCGAACCCGTCGACGGGATCGTTCGCTGACTACGCGCGCAAAGCGCTGGGCGGCTGGGCGGGTTTCTCGGTGGGCTGGCTGTATTGGTACTACTGGGTGATCGTCGTCGGTTTCGAAGCGGTCGCCGGGGCGAAAGTCTTCAACTACTGGGTCAATGCGCCGTTGTGGCTGGTCGCGTTGATCCTAATGCTAACGATGACCACGACGAACTTGTTATCCGTCTCGTCCTTCGGGGAATTCGAATTCTGGTTCGCCGGAATCAAAGTCGCGACGATCATCGTCTTCCTTGGTCTCGGTTCGTTTTTCGTGCTGGGCTTGTGGCCCGGTCGGCAGCTGGATTTCTCCAATCTCACCGCTCACCACGGGTTCTTCCCGCATGGCATCGGTGGCGTTTTCTCCGCGATCGTCGTGGTGATCTTCTCGATGGTCGGAGCCGAGGTTGCCACCATTGCCGCCGGCGAAACTCCCAATCCGGAACGGGCAATCCAGCGGGCAACCAACGCGGTGGCCGCCCGCATCGCGATCTTCTTCGTGGGCTCGGTTGTTCTGCTCGTCGTGATATTGCCGTGGAGCTCGTTGGATATCGGCGCTTCGCCATTCGTTGCGGCGTTGAAGCACATGGGAATCCGCGGCGCCGATCATATTATGAACGCGATTGTGCTCACCGCGGTGCTGTCGTGTTTGAACTCCGGCCTCTACACCGGATCTCGCATGCTGTTCGTGCTGGCCGTCCGACACGAGGCGCCGGCCCAGTTGCTGAAGGTCAGCCGACGCGGCGTGCCGTACACGGCGATCATCTGTTCGTCGGTGGTGGGTTTTCTGTGCGTCATCATGGCGGCGGTTGCTCCGGGCTCGGTGTTCGCCTTCCTGCTGAACTCGTCGGGCGCCATCGTGCTGTTCGTTTACCTGTTGATCGCGCTATCGCAGATCGTCTTGCGCTTCAAGACGCCGCCGGAGCAGTTGCGGGTCAAGATGTGGTTCTTCCCGGTGCTCTCGCTCGTGACGCTGGCCGCGATTGTCGGCGTGCTGGTGCAAATGGCGTTCAACAGCAGTGTGCGCGACCAATTTTGGCTCAGCCTTGCGTCCTGGGCCGTGGTGGTCGTGCTGTATTTTCTGACCAAGCGGTGGCGGCGATCCGTCGTCGCCGCTTAGCCCGTCTTGGTCAGCAGAACCGCCTGCTCGAATGGCAGCCTGGGGAAGACCCGCCGCGCCGCACCGCTGACATGCGACGCCGCCTCTTCCTTGGTCACGGTCTGAGGGTTAGTGACGCCGAAGGTCTTGCCGTGCCGCCGCATCCGGCCCCCGCCGGCGGCCTTGAGGTTCTTCAACCAGTCCCGGTCCGGGCCGTAGGTCAGCATGATCGCGACGCCGGGCTTTCCGTCGATGTCGGCGTTGAACACGCTCAACGGCGTGCGGTACTGCTTGCCGGAGCGCCGGCCGGCATGCTCGAGAATGCCGAACGAGGGGGCCCATCCGGCCCACATCCGCTGAATCGGGTTGGTGACGTGTCGGTTGAAACGGGCAAGCCGTTGCGGTAGTTGCATGCCGCCATCAAACTCTTATCCCATGGCCTACCTCAAGCCCCCGTGGTTCACCGTCAAGGTCTTCAACCGGATCGCGATGGCCACCGGTATCAGCAACAGCGAAACCCTGACCGTGACCAAGCGGGGCAGTGCGGAGCAGCAGCACATTCCCGTCGTCACCGTCGAGGTCGACGGCACCCGGTATCTGGTGTCCACCCGCGGCGAGTCGCAGTGGGTCAAAAACGTCCGAGCCAATCCCGGCGTCACATTGACCAACAAGGCCGGCGTCGTGACTTACGTTGCGCAGG
>NZ_JBAUZA010000347.1:0-3052 GCF_049585075.1 Mycobacterium sp. | reverse complement strand
GGGCAGGGGTTCCCGCGGCCGCACCCGGCCCGGCCATGATGCCGGGGCTGAGCGCCGTTAGGTAGCGCCCCGGCGCGCGCGCAGCTCTGGCGTGGTGGGAGTTTCTGCGTCCGGATGCGGCGGCGGTCGCGGAGCTTGTTGGGCGGCGTCGGCCACCTTGCCGGGCAGCTCTCTCGCGGTGGCTTCGCCGGCTTCCGCCTCAGCGTGCTGGGCGTCGGGATCGACCTCGTTCTCGGTGCGGAACATGAAGAAGAACACCACCCAGCCGACGGCGGCGAGCAGCAACCAGCTGATCAGCCGGTAGATCAACATCGCCGAAATCGCGCCGGACAACGGCAACCCGCTGGACACCAAACCAGGAACCAGTACCGCCTCCACCACCAACAGGCCGCCAGGCATCAGCGGTATCGTCCCGACCGCGCGGGCGGCGGCGCAGGCGACCGTCAAGCCCCCGACCGACGCGTGATACCCAGCCGCGTAGGCAGCGAAGCCGAGACAGGCGACATCAGCGAACCGATTGATCAGCGACCAGCTGAAGGCCAGCGCCACGTCGCGACGGCTCAGGCTGACCGACTCCAGCTGCGAGAGCATCTCGCGCCACTTCGCCAGGCCGGTGTCGATTGGCCGGCCGCGAACGGAGTTGAACCGCGACAGCACCCGTGACCCGATCCCGTCGATCAGATCCGGGCGCGACGCTACCGCCTGCGCCAGCAGCAACAGCGCTATGAAGCCGCCGAGCGTGAACAGCAACGAAAGCGGGTTGTTCTTCGCGCCGAGGAAGAACGCACCGCCCAGACCAAGCAGTGCCAGCCCAACGGCTTGCAGCACACCCGACATCACCAGCTGCCACGATGCCACCAACGTCGAGGCACCCCAAATCCGTTGCTGCCGAAGCAGAAACGTGGCCGCCAGCACCGGACCTCCGGGTAGCGTGGTGCTCAACGAGTTGGCCGCGTAATAGGCGGCTTCGGAACGCAATTCCTTGACGTGTACCCCGGCCGACGCCAACAGGGTCCGCTGTACCTGGGCGAAGCTGTGCATGAGGAGGACGGCGGCCAGGGCCGAGGCCAGCAGCCACCACCACTTCGCGGAGTAGAGGCTGTTGGCTGCCTTGGCGAGTTGGTCCCACACCAGTGCCACCTCGACCGCCAGCACGATCGCGACGACGGCCAGAACGGCCCAACGCACCCACCAGTATCTGCCGCGGGCACGTTCTTCGTGCTGACCGCTGCCGTTCTTGGCCGGTGCGTCGCGCGACACGGGTTTTAGGGTAGCTGTGCAGGTCGTGCCTGCATCGGTGCAATGGGCAGGTGTCCGCATTGTGTTTACGAGCCGTGACCTACGCGCCGACGGTTAGGCTGGCGCCATGCCGTCGAAGGCCGACGCGGATTACGAGGATTCCGTCGAACCTATCGTTCGGAAGGCCGCTGCCTGGGCCTGGCGGTTGTTGGTCATCCTGGCGGCACTAGTCGCGTTGCTCTGGGTTATCAAGCGGCTGGAAATCATCGTTGTTCCACTGCTTGTGGCGTTGCTGCTGAGCGCATTGCTGGTCCAGGTGGTGGATTGGCTGGACCGACGCGGCGCGCCTCGCGGTGGCGCGGTGGCCCTGGTGTTATTCGCCGCGTTCGCGATTTTGGGCGGCATCCTGGCATTCGTCATCAGCCAGTTCGTCATCGGCTTGCCGGATTTGGTCAAGCAAGTCACCCACAGCATCGATTCCACCCGCACTTGGCTGATCGAGGGGCCGCTGCATCTGAGCCGCCAACAGATCGAGAACGCCGGCAACGCCGCGATCGAGGCGCTTCAGAACAATCAGGCGAAGTTGACCAGCGGCGCACTGTCGACTGCGGCCACCGTCACCGAAATCCTCACTGCCGCACTGCTGACGTTGTTCACGCTGATCTTCTTTCTCTACGGCGGACGCAATATCTGGGCTTACGTCACCAAGATTTTCCCGGCCGATGTCCGGGAGCGGGTTCGTGCCGCGGGCAGCGCGGGCTACGGATCGCTGGTCGGCTACATACGCGCGACCTTCTTGGTGGCGTTGGTCGACGCGGCAGGAGTCGGAACCGGTTTGGCGATCCTGAGCGTCCCGCTGGCGTTGCCGCTGGCCTCGTTGGTGTTTCTCGGTGCGTTCATTCCGCTGGTCGGTGCGGTGCTCAGCGGTTTTCTCGCGGTGGTGGTTGCACTGATCGCGAAGGGTTGGGTCTATGCGCTTATCACCCTTGGTGTGCTGATCGGCGTGAACCAGCTCGAGGCGCACATCTTGCAGCCGTTGGTGATGGGCCGGGCGGTGTCGATCCATCCGCTGGCCGTGGTGGTGGCGATCTCGACCGGCGGTGTGCTCGCCGGGGTCGTCGGTGCGCTGCTGGCCGTCCCGACGGTCGCCTTCTTCAACAACGCGTTCCAAGTGCTACTGGCCGAGGATCCGTCGGCCGCGGCGAAGCCCGCCGAAGACGAGGACGCTTCGATCATCCAAGCCGAACCGGATGAGCCCCAGCCGGAAAGCGAAACCGAGGATTAAATCCGGCCTTCGCGGCGGAGCAAATCTTGAGCGCTCAGCCCGCCGCCGCGACGACGGCTGCGATCGCCGTTGTCGGCGTCTTTACCGCGGGCGTTCAGTTTCTGGGTGGCCACGTCAGGGTCCTTCTCGTCCCGCCCAGCGGTGGGGATGGCCGTGGTGGCATCGTCCTCGTCGGTGGGTTGCTGACCCGACGGGCGTTGGCCCGCAGCCCGCATCGCCCGGGTTTCATCGGCAGACGGCTCCGACGGTGGCGCGGAGCTGCCGGTGCCGTGCGGATCGCGCAATTCGCTGAGCCACGACTCGATTTCGCGATCGTCGCCGCGGGGCGGGGCGCCGGGAGTGGCTGGGCGTTCGCGTTCCGGGACCGGAGTCGGCGAAGCCTTCTGCTGCGCGGAAAAGCGAGTCGTCGGCGGCTCGTTGGGCTCGGGATGCCCGGGAGCACGCATCCTCGTGGTACCTGCGGCCGACGGCGTCTCCTGCGCCGGTGTTCGGTGATCCGGCCTCGGGGCCGGCCCAGCCGGCCTACCT
>NZ_JBAUZA010000346.1:0-6624 GCF_049585075.1 Mycobacterium sp. | reverse complement strand
GGATCGAGTCCACGGTCCGGCCGGTCCAAGAACCGGCTGCCCGGTACTGCGCGGCCCGGTCGGCGGGGAACGGCACAAAGCCGTTGAGTCCGCTTTTCGTGCTCGGTGACACGGGCCCTCCTCGGTCGCGCGGCCTCAGGTAAGGTAACCATAAATTAGGGCAGCCTTCGCTAATTAAAGGGGAGTGGTAGTGGTTCCTCCGGCCGTGAGCGCGGACGCCATCCGCGACGAGGTCGCCGAACTACTTGGCATCGGGGTCGAGGCCATCGATCCGGGCAGCGACCTCGTCGGCCAGGGTCTCGATTCGATCCGGATGATGTCGCTGGCAGGCCGCTGGCGCCGCCTCGGCTTCGCCGTTGACTTCGCCACGCTGGCTGCCACCCCGACGATAGCGGCCTGGTCAAACCTGCTGTCGGACCCCTCCTACGGCGGTGACCCAGACCCTGCAGAACCTCGCTCGCCCGAGGCATCACACGATCCGTTTCCGCTGGCCCCGATGCAGCACGCGATGTGGGTGGGACGCCAGGCCAACCAGCCACTCGGCGGGGTAGCCGGGCATCTGTACGTCGAGTTCGACGGCACCGAGATTGACCCGGAACGGCTCCGAGCCTCGGCCACCAGGCTGGCCCGACGCCACCCCATGCTGCGGGTGGGGTTTTTGCCCGACGGCACCCAGCGGATCCGTCCGGCAACCGAAGTTCCGGATTTCCCGGTGACCGTGCATGACCTCCGCGACCTTGAGCCAGCCGCCGCCGACCTGCGGCTCGCTGAGATCCAATCCGCCAAGTCGCACCAGCAGCTCGACGGCGCGGTGTTCGAGCTGGCGGTGTCGTTGCTCCCCGGGCAGCGGTCGCGGCTCCACGTGGATCTGGACATGCAGGCCGCCGACGCGATGAGTTATCGCACCCTGATGGCCGACCTCGCCACCTTCTATCAGGATCGGCAACTTCCCGAGTTGGACTACAGCTACCCGGAGTACCGGCGGAGCATCGCAGCGCGGGAGCCGCGGCACAACGCCGACCGCGATTGGTGGGCCGAGCGCATCCCGCAGTTGCCGGATCCGCCGGCGTTGCCGCAGGCGGCCGAAGACCCCAGTGCACCGAAAAGCACCCGCCGGTGGCACTGGCTGGACCCGACGACGCGCGACGCACTGTTCGGTGCGGCCCGCGCCCGCGGCATCACCCCGGCGATGGCGTTGGCCGGTTCGTTCGCCCATACGCTGGCGGCGTGGGCGTCCAGCCCGCGATTTCTGCTCAACATCCCGCTGTTCGGCCGGCAGCAGCTGCACCGCGACGTTGATCTACTCGTCGGCGACTTCACGTCGTCGCTGTTGCTCGACATCAACCTGACACACGCCGCGAGCCCTTCCGCGCGGGCGCAGACGGTGCAAGATGCCTTCCACGCCGCGGTTGCTCACGCGGACTACCCCGGATTGTCGGTGTTGCGCGACCTGGCCCGGCACCGCGGCGCGCAAGTGCTTGCGCCGGTGGTGTTTACCAGCGCACTGGGGCTGGGTGAACTATTCCGGTCGGACGTCACCGAAGTGTTCGGCGCACCCGGCTGGATTATCTCGCAGGGCCCGCAGGTATCGCTGGACGCACAGGTCACCGAATTCGACGGCGGCCTCCTGGTGAATTGGGATGTGCGCGAGGACCGTTTCCCGCCCGGCGTGATCGACGCGATGTTCGGCCATCACATCGACGAGCTTCTACGGCTGGCCACTGCGGATGCCGCGTGGGACGCGGCGGGTCCGCCGGCCCTACCGGCGGCTCAGCGCGCGGTGCGTGACGACATCAACAGCCGGTGGGCTGCCCCCAGTGGAGAGGCACTGCACGACGGTTTCTTCCGCCGCGCCGGGCAGCAGCCTGACGCGCCGGCGGTGTTTTCCAGTTCCGGTGATCTCAGCTACGCGCAGCTACGCGACCAGGCGTTGGCGTTGGCTGCAGCGTTGCGCGCGAACGGGATTCGCGCTGGCGACACGGTCGCGGTGATGGGTCCCAAATCCGCCGAGCAGGTGCCGGCTTTATTGGGGATCCTTGCCGCTGGTGCTGTCTATCTGCCGATCGGCGTCGACCAGCCCCGCGACCGCGTGGAACGTATCTTGGCGGCCGGGCAGGTGAGCCTGGCCCTGGTGTGCGGCGGGCAGCAGCTCTCCGTACCCGTGCCGACCCTGACGATCGCCGACGTGCTCTGCACCGCCCCGCTCGACGCTGAGATCCAGCCTGCGGCAACCGATCCCGCCGAGATCGCTTACGTGTTGTTCACGTCGGGCTCGACCGGCGAACCCAAGGGCGTCGAGGTCACGCACGACGCCGCGATGAACACCGTCGAATTCATCGCCCGGCACTTCGAAATCAGCGCCGTGGATCGTTGCCTGGCGCTTTCGACGCTGGAAGGCGACATCTCGGTGATGGATGTTTTCGTCACCTTGCGAACCGGCGGGTCGATCGTGGTCGTAGACGAAGCGCAGCGCCGCGATCCCGACGCCTGGGCGCGGCTCATCGACACCTACAAAGTCACCGTGCTGCACTTCATGCCGGGCTGGCTGGAGATGCTGGTCGAGGTCGGCGCGGGACGGCTGTCATCGGTGCGGGTCGTCCCCACCGGCGGAGATTGGGTGCGGCCTGAGGTGGCCCGTCGCCTACGGGCTGACGCGCCAAAATTGCGCTTCGCCGGCCTGGGCGGCGCGACCGAAACCGCGGTCCACAACACGATTTTCGAGTTCGCTGAATCGGCCGAACTGCCGGCCGACTGCACGGCGTTGCCCTACGGCAAGCCGCTGCCCAATATCGCTTGCCGGGTGGTCAACGACATGGGTGGCGACTGCCCCGACTGGGTGGTCGGTGAACTGTGGGTGTCCGGACGCGGCATTGCACGAGGCTACCGGGGACGTCAGGATCTGACCGCACAGCGATTCGTCGTGCACGACGACCGGACGTGGTACCGCACCGGCGATCTGGCCCGATATTGGCCGGACGGCACGCTGGAGTTTGTCGGACGTGCCGACCACCGCGCCAAGCTCAGCGGCTACCGGGTCGAACTCGGCGATGTGGAGGCCGCCACGCGGCAGATACCCGGTGTGGCAATAGCGGTGGCGGCCGTGGTCTCGACGCCGGGCGGTGCCGACATTTTGACCACGGCAGTCCGCGCCGACGACGCCCGGCTCACCGCCGAGGACGTGCGGAAAGCACTGACCGATCTTGTTCCCGCGCACATGATTCCACGTCACGTGTCACTGGTGGAACACATCCCGTTCACTCTCGGCGGCAAAATCGATCGGCGTTTCGTCGAGGGCCAGCTGGCTTGCGCCGTGACGGAGCTGGCCAAGCCTATCCATCGTGGCCCGTCGACGCCGCTGCAAACCGCGCTGGCCGCGATTGTCGGTGGTGTGCTCGGCGTGCAGTCGGTCGGCATAGACGACGACTTCTTCGCCCTCGGTGGGGATTCGGTACTGGCGACCCAGGCCGTCGCCCGCATCCGGGCATGGCTGGATACCCCTGACGTGATGGTCGCCGACATCTTCGCTGCCCGAACCGTTTCGGCGCTTGCCGATTTGCTTGGCCGCCGGGAACGCGAACCCGGGCGCCTCGACCAGGTTGCCGAGCTGTATCTGGAGGTTATCCGCATGGAGGCTGACCACGTGGTGTCGGCGATCGCTAAACATCCAGTGGTGCAATGACTTCCAATAATCTAGTGGCAGCACACAACGCGTTCTTGCCCTGGATCAAACGGGTTCCAGGGCGCGACGCGGCGCAACGTGGCGGCGCGACCGTGGTGTTTCCGCACGCCGGGGCGGGCGCCGCCGGTTACCGCAAGCTAGCGACCGCACTGGCCGCCGGTGGCGACACCTATATCGTGCAGTATCCACAGCGCGCAGACCGGCTGCATGAGCCCGCCCCGAAAACCGTCCATGACCTGGCCCTCGGCTTGTTCGAAGGCGGGCCGTGGAATCGGGTAGCGCCGCTGCGGCTTTTCGGGCACAGCATGGGCGCGATCGTCGCGTTCGAGTTCGCCAGGATCGCCGAATCCCGCGCCGCGACGGTTCAGCGGCTGTGGGTGTCGGCCGGGCCGGCGCCGTCGGCGATAGCCGGCATGCCGGAGCTACCCATCAGCGACGACGGGCTGCTCGCCGAGCTCGCCGATCTTGGCGGCACAGACCCTGAACTGCTCGCCGACCAAGAGATCGCCGAGCTGCTGACCACCGCGGTGCGCGCGGACTACCAAGCGCTCAACCGCTACGACTGTGCGCCCAGTGCTCGCATTCGTGCCGATATCTGTGTCCTCGGGGCGCGCGACGACCACCGCGTCGACGCCGCTGCTTTGCGGCTGTGGGAAAAACACACTGCCGGTGCGTTCGAGCTGTCGCTCTACGACGGCGGACATTTCTACCTCAACGAGCACATTGACGCCGTTGCCGCGCGGGTGAATGCCGATGTCTAACAGCAGAGTTGGCGCCGTCGATCCGGTGGTGATCGTCGGTATGGCCGTGGAGGCGCCCGGTGGCATCGACACCGCGGAGAGCTACTGGGAGCTGCTGTCGAATGGCCGCGAGGCGTTGGGCTCATTCCCCACCGACCGTGGATGGCGGATTCGCGAGCTGCTGGCCGGGTCGCGGCGCACCGGCTTCAAGGAAATCCACGATCGCGGTGGGTTTCTCAGCGGCGCAACGATGTTCGATCCAGAGTTCTTCGGGATCTCGCCGCGTGAAGCCGTCGCGATGGATCCCCAGCAACGCGTCGCGCTCCGGGTGGCTTGGCGTGCACTGGAAAACAGCGGAATCAATCCCGACGACCTGGCCGGCCACGACGTCGGGTGCTTTGTCGGCGCCTCGGCTACCGGATATGGGCCGCAAATGACCGAGTTTTCGTCGCACAGCGGTCATTTGCTCGCCGGGACCGCGCTCAGCGTGATCTCCGGACGGATCGCCTACACCCTGGGGTTAACCGGCCCGGCGCTCACGGTGGATTCCTCGTGCGCGTCCGCGCTGGCAGCATTTCACGTTGCGGTGCGCGCGGTGCAGAACGGCGACTGCGACCTCGCCCTGGCCGGCGGTGTCAACGTGCTGGGGTCGCCCGGCTTCTTCGTCGAATTTTCGAAACAATATGCGCTCTCCGACGATGGGCACTGCCGCCCCTATAGCGCGCAGGCCAGCGGAACGGTCTGGGCCGAGGGTTCGGCAATGTTTGTGCTGCAACGTAAATCGTCGGTGCGCCGAGACGGTCGACCGATTGTCGCTGAGGTCCGCGCCACCGCCGTCAACCAAGATGGCCGCAGCGCCGGGCTCAGCGCCCCCAGCGGCGACGCGCAGGTTCGTCTGTTCCGTCGCGCTATCGCCGAGGCTGGAATAGACCCCGAAGAGGTCGGGATGGTCGAGGGACACGGCACCGGTACGCGACTCGGTGACCGCACCGAACTGCAGTCGCTGGCGCAGACGTATGGCGCCACCAAACCCGGGTGCGGGGCTCTGCTGGGGTCGGTGAAGTCCAACGTCGGCCACGCCTTGGCGGCGAGCGGCGCACTGGGACTGGCGAAGGTTCTCGTCGCCGCCGAGCACGGTGCGATACCGCCGACCCTGCACGCGGCGCAGCCCAGTGATGAGATCGACTGGGACAGCCAGGGTTTACGCCTAGCGAAGACCTTGACACCCTGGCCCTCGGTCGATGGCCAGCGGATGGCGGCCACGTCGGCATTCGGCATTGCCGGCACCAATGCGCACCTGATCGTCTCCGTTCCCGAGGCCGCGTAATGCTCGCGCATCCGCTGGCCGACGGTCGCGTGCCCGTTTTGCTCTCGGCACATGACGAAACGCTGATCGGTCACGACGCCCAGGCGATCCTGGACTATCTCAACCGGGCCGGCGGCGACGACGCTGCGACGGCGCGGGTCGCGTCGACCCTGCTGCGTCTGCGACGGGTGCGACGGTACCGCGCGGTTGCGCGCGCAGCAGACCGCACCGAACTCGTGGCCGCTCTATCCGCGCTGGCCAGCGGTGACGAGCATCCGCTGGTCTCCCGATCGTCGAAAAGCGTTGCGCCGTGTACCGCGTTCGTGTTTCCCGGCCAGGGCAACCAATGGCCGTCGATGGGCGTAGACGCCTACCGGCAACTGTCGGCGTACCGGGTGGAGGTCGACCGATGCGCCCAGGCGTTCGTGGAGGCCGGGCTGCCGTCACCGCTGCCGTACCTGACCGAAGGTGTGGAGCAGAACTGGCCGCGCGCACAAATCCAGGGAGCGCAGTTCACCCACGCGGTCGGTTTGGCGCAGCAGTGGCGATCCCACGGCGTATATCCCGATATCACCATCGGACACAGCCTCGGTGAGGTTGCCGCGGCCTATGTGGCCGGAATGATCCCGTTGTCCGACGCGGTCACATTGGTCGGCGCCCGCGCCGCGGTCATCGATCGGTTGACGGGTCGATACGCCATGGCGGTACTCGGTGTCGCCGTCGACGCAGCGGAGGCGCTGATCGGCGAAACACCAGGCTGGCTCGAAGTTTCGGCGGTCAACGGGCCGTCCTCCACCGTGGTGTCCGGTGATCACGATGCGGTGGTGGCCGCGACCGCGGTGGCCAAGCAACGGGGCGTATTCGCCCACCCACTGTCCGTCGACTACCCGGGCCACACC
>NZ_JBAUZA010000345.1:0-1782 GCF_049585075.1 Mycobacterium sp. | reverse complement strand
ACGATGGCCGAAGCGGCCGCGCCGACCGCCAGAATCGGGGTCAGCGGATCGGCGAGCTCGTGGCGGGTCGCATCCAGCAGCCGCCCCACCTGATTCAGCGGTCGCCGTAGCGGCGCCATGAGCGGTTCGTAGTACAGGTCCTCAAGAACGCGTCGCCATGTCGGCTCGCCGACTTCGGCGGCGAGCGGCTGGGTGCGACCGGCCAGCCGGGAATAGACGATCTCGGGGTCCAACGCGTGCCAGGCGGTCAACGGCTGCGGGGTGGGATCGGGCTGCCGCAGCACCTTGCTGGCCGAGTACGCGCCCGACGCCAACGCGCTCGCGGCGGCGGCGTTGACCGGATTGAGCCAGCGTCGCAGGCTCAATGGATTGCTGGGACGGCTGGGTTCGCCTGTGACCAGCAACAGCCCGGCCAAAGTGGTGCCGCCCTTGGCCAGGTTTACCGATGATTGGGTGGTCCGCCGCGCCACCGGTAACGCCGACAGGATCCGCACGGCCGCAGCCAGATCGGTGCCGGTGATGATGTCAGCGGTCCACGGTGTGGCTGCTTGGGGATCGTCCAGCGCGACCGCGACGTCGGCGATGGCCAGTGCCGCCAAGGTGTCCGTCGATGCGAAATCGCGGTGCAACGCGGTGATCAGCATGACCGGGCCGCGATCGGTTCGTAGCTCGCGTACCAGGTTCAGCAGCGGGGTACCGGGCGGGTGACTGGCGGCGACGCTGGCCGCTAAATCCTCGGTTCCTGCCACGTGCCGCAGGACGACCCGGGCTCCGGTCCGGTGCGCGATTTGCAGCAGCGGCACCGCGAAGGGATCCACCTCCCAGCCCACCTCGACACTGCCGACGATGTCGCCGTCGACCATCAATTCGGCGCGTTCGAGACCCTGGGCCGGCGCAGCCGAAGGTCCTTGCGCCGGAATCCATCGCAGGCGTGCGCCCGTGGCGGGCAATTCATCGGGGTCGGGGTCGGGTGGTTGCTCAGCATGCAGCAGCGCGTCGGCGACCTCGTAGACCCGGTCCTCGTCCCAGCCGGGTATGTCGCCCTGCGCCTTGAGCACGGCCCGATGGTCGCCGCGCAGCGCTGCGCCGTCGATGACGACGACCTTCACCCGATCCAGGCGACGCAGCGCACCTGGGTCGAGAACCAGTTGGCCCGCGTCGGCGAGCCCGCGTCCAAGCACGGTGGCGAACGCTTGCCGGCCCATGTGGGCGGCTCTCGGCACGCCGGCCAGTACAGCGTCGGCCGCTTCCTCGGCGCCACCGCCAGCCAGTAATGCGCCCGCCGCGGCCACCAGGGAGCCGTTTGCAGCTTGATCGGCGTATTCCTCGATCGGCCCGGCCATCGCGCCCTTGGCGGTGTCAATTGCGGAGTCGATCGCGCCGCCGACGACGACGTGCGAAGCCTCGCCCGCCGCGGCGGCAGCCCGGTTGTGTCGAGGAGCTTGTGAACGTGGCCCGGCCGATGAGATGACCGGAACCACCGGAGCTTGCGGCCGTTTGGGGGAGGCCAGCTCCGGCTCACGATCACTCCACCGGCGACGATGGGCGGCCGCCTCTGAGATCTGCAAGGAACGTTGGGCCAGATCCAGCACAGGTGTTCCGACCGCCTGAGTGAGCCCGTTCACCACCGCCGTCGTAGCCGCGAGCGTGAGGTCGGTACCGACTCGGCCCAACCGCGATTCCAAGACCGACACCATGCGCGGTTGATGATTGAGGATGGCCGCCGCGCCGCGGGCGGCTCGCGGCGCGATCGGTAAGCGGACGACCCAGCCGGTGACGGCC
>NZ_JBAUZA010000344.1:0-8566 GCF_049585075.1 Mycobacterium sp. | reverse complement strand
GACGAATGCCGGCTCGCCCGACGTCGACACCAACCGGTTGATGGTTTCCATCGGCACCGGGATGGGCTCGACCGACGAGATGGTGGACGCCTACGACGACATCCGCCGACGTGGCATTCGCGCCATCGGGCCGTTGGGCGTGCAGAAAGCCATGCCCAACGCGGCAGCCGCGGCCGTCGGGCTGGAACGTGGCGCTAAAGCGGGCATCACCACGCCGGTATCTGCCGATGCCTCCGGGGCTGAGGCCATCGCCCAGGCATGGCGCGAAATCGTGCTCGGCGAGGCCGACATCGCGATCTGCGGCGGCGTTGAGACCAGGATCGAGGCGGTCCCGATCGCCGCATTCGCGCAACTGGACTTGCTATCGACGAACAACGAAGATCCGGCCGGCGCGTGCCGCCCATTCGACAGGGATCGCGACGGGTTGGTGTTCGCCGAAGCCGGTGCGCTGATGGTCATCGAGACCGAAGACCACGCAAAAGCCCGTGGCGCCAACATCTTTGGTCGACTGGTGGGTGCCGGTATCACCTCCGACGGCCACCACGTCGTGGCGCCGGACCCCAGCGGTGAACGGGCGGGCCACGCGATCACCCGGGCGATCGAGCTTGCCGGCCTGACTCCGCGCGACATCGATCACGTCAACGCGCACGCCGCCGGCACCGCCATCGGCGACCTCGCTGAGGCAAACGCCATCAACAATGCGTTTGGCGCGCACCGGCCTGCGGTCTACGCGCCGAAGTCGGCCCTGGGCGATTCGACCGGCGCGGTCGGCGCAGTCGAGTCGATTCTCACCGTGTTGGCGCTGCGGGACGGCGTCATTCCGCCGACGTTGAACCTGCGCAATCTCGACCCGCAGATCGACCTGGATGTGGTGGTCGAGGAGCCGCGGGCGGGTGACTACCGGTACGCGATCAACAATTCATTCAGCTTCGGCGGCCACAACATCGCTCTGGCCTTCGGGCACTACTGACACGTGCGTTATACAGTTCTTCGCGACAGCACAACGACCTGAACACGACTTGCTTTGAAAGGTCAATCTCGATGACGGACACCGGGTCGGGAGGCTCGACGAATTTGCGGCCAGCCTACGAGGACGTTCAAGCCCACTACGACCTCTCCAACGAGTTCTTCGGACTGTTCCAGGACCCGACGCGCACCTACAGCTGTGCGTTCTACGAACGCGATGACATGACGCTGGAAGAGGCCCAGATCGCCAAGATCGACCTCGCCCTCGGCAAGCTGGGGCTGGAGCCCGGAATGACGTTGCTCGACGTCGGCTGCGGCTGGGGCTCGGTGATGAAGCGCGCAGTCCAACGGTATGACGTCAATGTCGTCGGGCTGACGTTGAGCAAGAACCAGCGCGCTCTGGGCCAACAGTTGCTGGACCAGATCGACACCGGGCGCTCCCGGCGCATGCTGCTACGCGGCTGGGAGGAGTTCGACGAGCCCGTCGACCGCATCGTCAGCATCGAAGCATTCGAGGCGTTCCCCAAATCGCGCTACAAGGCCTTCTTCGATACGTGCAACCGCGTCATGCCCAGCGACGGCCGAATGGTCCTGCAGACGATCATGGGTCACCCGCTCAAGCGCTGGCCCGAGATGGGCATCCCAATCACCATGACCGATCTCCGCTTCATGCGATTCATCGCCGCTGAGATTTTTCCCGGCGGTGCGGTGCCGTCCGACGAAGACGTCGTCGAATACTCAACAGCCGCAGGGTTTTCGGTAGAAGAACTGCAAAACATGACCGATCACTACGTTCGGACGCTCGATACCTGGTCGAACAAGCTAAAAGCCGCCCGTGACGAGGCCATCGCGGTGACCTCGACGGAGGTCTACGACCGTTACATGCGTTATTTAATCGGGTGTTCGGACTTCTTCCAGCGCCACGTATCTGAGGTAGGCCAGTTCACCCTCGTGAAGGGCTAGGGCCAAGCCCACTCACCAGGCAGCAGAGCACCAATCGCCAGGCCCACCACTAGCAATGCACCCGCTTGGCGCACGTGCACCCAGGCCAGCGCGGCGTACCACAGTGGCCACACCGGGAAGTCGGCCGGCGGCTCGTCGGGTGGCGGGCGGCGGAAATACGGCCACACTTTGACAAGTCGCGGCAGCGCCGCGACGACAAGCAACGCCGGCCACGGCATCGCTTTGGCCAGCACCGCGGCCACCACCAGCAGGTAGAACCCGGCCATCATGCCCAGCGTCACCACGCGAGCACGAGCCTCCCCGACGATCACCGGCAACGTGTGGATGCCAAGCGGCTGGTCGTAAGGGATCTTGTCGATGTGCTTGCCCATCAACACTGTGGTGCACAGCAGCCCGTAGGGTACAGACGCCAGCAGCACATCCCAGCCGACGTTGCCCACTGCCGAGTAGTAGGTCCCGCAGACCATCAGCGGACCCCACACCACCAGCACATCTGGCTCGCCGAGGCCACGCTTCTTGAGTCGTACCGGCGGCGCGGTGTAGGCGACGCTGAGCACGAAACCCGACAACGCGAACGCCAGCACCGGCCAGCCGCGCGCCCAGGTCAGCACGATCAGGATCGCCAGGTCAGCCACGTTGACGGCGGCGATCGCGGTCAGCAGGGTGCGGCGGCTGACCAGACCGGAGAGGACGGGGTGCGGGGCGTACAGGGCGCGCGGGTAACTGGAGCTGTCGAGGCCGGTCTGGGTGTCGAACAGGTCGTTCATCAAGTTATTAGCGGTGTGCGCTAACAGGATTCCGGCGATTGCGAGAACCAGCCAGCGCCAATCGAATCCGGGTCGGCCAATCGCCAACAGCGCTGCGACCAGGCCGGCGAACAGGGTCATCGGCAGCACCGCGGCGCGGGTGACGACGATCCAGCGGGTCACGAAGTCGACCGGCCGGTCCGGTGGCGGGTTCGTGGTGCGCAGGGCATAGGCCCAGGAACTGAGGCGGGAGCGAACCGTGACCTCGGTCATCTCACGAACTTAGCGGCGGCACGATCGGCGATGGATGCGGTTGGCCGCGGAACTTCTCCAGCGATCCGCCGACCTCAACGATCCCGCACAGCGCGCTCCAGCTCAGCATCGTCAGGTAGTCGATCAACTCGTCGGCGCTCATCCGCGGATCGAGCAGCCACGAGTGCGTGGCCAGCTGTACACCACCGACGATGTGATACGCCCACGGGTCCACCCCGCCGACGTCCATTCCGGCCGCCTTCATGCGTCGGCGCAGCACCACCGCGAGCATGCGGGCGATGATCCGCTCGGAGTCGGCGACCACCTTGCTTCTGCTGGCCGAGCTGTTGGCCATCACGAAGCGGTACGGCTCCGGCTCGTTGGCCACGGTTTGCACATACACGCGGATGATCTCGCGCGTGAGCTCGAACCCGTCCAGGTTCGACTGCAGCGCCGCCGACATGTTCGGAATCAGGGTGATCTGCGTGAACCGCATCATCACCGCGGTGGTCAGGTCGTTCTTGTCCACGAAATAGCGGTAGAGCACGGTCTTGGAGACGCCGATCTCACTGGCGATCTCGTCCATGCTCACGAAGCGACCGCGCCGTCGGATCGCGTCGATCGTCCCGTCGATCAGTTCATTGCGACGTTCGACCTTGTGCTGATGCCAACGCCGCTTCCGGCCATCGGTTTTTACCGTTCCGGCTCGAACCTGAGGTGCCACTATCGCCGATTCCCATTCGCTAGTCGTTCTTAATGGTACGGGTTATCGGCGGCACTTTCTCGGCCCGCACCTCAGAAGACGCGGCTTCGCCCGCGGGTCGGTAACAGTTACCGCTACCCGCTTCGTACCCAAACGGCCACTTGGATAGCGGATGATGGTGGGGTGGCACTTGCACCTCACCCGGGACCCAAGCATCGAGCCGATCCGCGAGCCCCGCGGACGGCAGGCAGGGACCTGGTGCCGCCGCCGGCGGTGGGAGCACCCCCAGCCGCGCAGCCGCTAGGGGGAGAGACCCGCAAACCCGCGTCGTTCGCTGAGTCATTCGCCGGGGCCGACCCGCAGGCCGACGCTGATCGGCGCCGGGCACTGCGACGAATGAAAGTCGTGGCGCTGAGTTTTCTGATCGGCGCAACCGGGTTGTTTCTGGTCTGCCGGTGGGCGCAGTCCAGCGGTGTCAACGCCACCTGGGTCGGCTATCTGGGCGCGGCAGCGGAGGCCGGCATGGTCGGTGCGTTGGCGGACTGGTTTGCGGTGACCGCACTGTTCAAACACCCGCTCGGGATCCCGATCCCGCACACCGCGATCATCAAACGCAAGAAAGACCAGCTCGGCGAAGGCCTGGGCACCTTCGTGCGGGAAAACTTCCTGTCTCCGGAGGTGGTGGGGACCAAGCTTCGCGACGCGCAGATCCCGAGCCGCCTGGGCAAGTGGTTGTCGGAGACTACGCATGCCCAACGGGTGGCCGCCGAGGCGGCCACCGTGCTGAGGGTCCTGGTAGAACTGCTGCGCGACGAGGACGTACAGCAGGTCATCGACCGGATGATCGTGCGGCGCATCGACGAGCCACAGTGGGGGCCGCCGGTGGGCCGGGTGTTGGCCACGCTGCTGGCCGAACACCGGCAGGAGGCGCTGATCCAGTTGTTGGCCGACCGAGCATTTCAGTGGTCGCTGAACGCCGGAGAGGTCATCCAGCGGGTCGTCGAACGCGATTCGCCGAGCTGGTCGCCGCGGTTCATCGACCACCTCGTCGGCGACCGCATCCACCGCGAGCTGATGGACTTCACCGACAAGGTGCGCCGCAACCCGGATCACGAGCTGCGCCGGTCGGCGACCCGCTTCCTGTTCGAGTTCGCCGACGATCTGCAGCACGACGAGGCGACGATCGCGCGGGCCGAGGCGGTCAAAGAGCAGTTGATGGCCCGCGAGGAAGTCACCAACGCCGCGGCCACGGCCTGGAAGACGCTGAAACGCCTGGTGCTTGAGGGCGTTGACGATCCGTCCAGCGCGTTGCGCACCCGGATAGCCGACGCGGTGGTGCGCATCGGGGAGTCGCTGCGCGACGACGCCGAGCTGCGAGACAAGGTCGACAACTGGATCGTGCGAGCTGCCGAACACCTGGTTGCCCAGTACGGGGTAGAGATCACAGCGATTATTACCGACACCATCGAGCGCTGGGACGCCGAGGAGGCCAGCCGGCGCATCGAGTTGCACGTAGGCCGTGACCTGCAGTTTATTCGGATCAACGGTACGGTTGTCGGCGCGCTGGCCGGGCTGGCCATCTACGGACTAGCGCAGCTGCTGTTCTAGAGCACTGCTAACTAGTGCTTGCAAAAGTTAGCACTAGGTTCTACTGTGGCACGCGTCAGCACCGACCCATCCGACACAAGGACTCGAGGAACAGTCATGCCGCAGGAGGAGAAGCTTTCCGCTGTGGTGTCGACCGCCGCGTCCGATATCGGCAGCTTCATCCGGACGCAGCGTGAGGCGGCGCAAGTGTCGGTGCGACAGTTGGCGGAAAAAGCCGGTGTCAGCAATCCGTACCTCAGCCAGATCGAGCGCGGATTGCGTAAACCGTCCGCTGATGTGCTCAACCAGATCGCCAAGGCGTTGCGAGTCTCCGCCGAGGTTCTTTACGTGCAGGCCGGGATTCTCGAGCCCAGCGCGAGCAGCGAAGTCCGCGACGCCATCATCACCGACACGGCGATCACCGAGCGGCAGAAACAGGTGCTGCTGGACATCTACACGTCGTTCGTCCAGCAGAACGAAGCTGCCCGTGAGGAGACTGCACCTGCTTAGACCCTTCAACCCTGCCTAGCTCGTGATTGAGCAATGCCAACCGATAAGCACCAAGGAAAACGACGAAAGGAAACACGATGGCCGACAACACGACCATTGAGGACCTGAAGGCCCCGCTGCTTGCTGCGCTGGGCGCCGCCGACCTGGCTCTGGCCACGGTCAACGACCTGCTCGCCGAGCTGCGTGACCGCGCCGAAGAGACCCGCACCGACACCCGCAGCCGGGTCGAGGAGAGCCGCGCTCGCCTGACCAAGCTGCAGGAGGACCTGCCCGAGCAGCTGCGCGACCTGCGCGACCGTTTCACCGCTGAGGAGCTGCGCAGCGCCGCGGAAGGCTATGTCGAGGCGGCGACCTCTCGGTACAACGAGCTGGTCGAGCGCGGCGAGGTCGCTCTTGAGCGGCTGCGCAGCCAGGCCGGCTTCGACGACGCGTCGGCGCGTGCCCGGGAGAGCGTCGACCAGGCGGTCGAGCTGACCCAGGAGGCCCTGGGCACCGTTGCTTCGCAGACCCGCGCGGTCGGCGAGCGCGCCGCCAAGCTGGTCGGCATCGAGCTGCCCAGCAAGAAGGCTCCGGCCAAGAAGGCTCCCGCCAAGAAGGCCCCGGCCAAGAAGGCTGCCGCCAAGAAGGCTCCGGCCAAGAAGGCTGGCGCCAAGAAGGTCACCCAGAAGTAGGATCTGCCACACCTCGACTCCGAGTCGCCTACCCGGGCGGCTCGGAGTCGACGTTTTCGGCGCCGCCCGCTTACGCTTACTGGGTGGACCTCGTTAATACCGTCTTGGCCGTCTTGCTGGTCGCCGTATTGATCACGACGTTGTACGCGTTCGTGCATGCGGCGATGCAACGACCAGACGCGTACACCGCCGCGGACAAGCTGACCAAGCCGGTCTGGTTGGTGATCCTTGGCGCTGCGTTGCCCCTGGCTTACCTGCTCAATGTGCTCGGGATGGCGATCGCCGCCTGCGCGGCGGGTGTCTACCTGGTTGATGTTCGGCCCAAACTTCTTGAGATTCAGGGCAAGTCGCGATAGCGGGATGCGAGTTTTGACCCTCGCGGCGACGGCAATCGTCGCTTTGGTGGGTGCCGCTCCGGCATCGGCGGATCCAGACACCGCCGGCGCGAGCGCACCGCCGTTCGTCGACCACACTGAGTGGGCGCAGTGGAACCAGCTGCCCAGCCTGCGGGTGTATCCGACGGCGTCCGGGCGGGCGGCCGCCAGGCAGGTCGGTTCGGCCGGTCCCGACGCCGACGAGGCATGGTCTGAGGTGCGCGCCCACGCGCCTGATGCCGCTACCCCGGGGATGCGTGAGCAGTTTCTCTGCCATTGGGAGCTGGCCGAGGTCATCGAGCCCGGCAAAGTCAGCTGGAACCTCGAGCCGTGGCGCCCGGTCGTCGACGCCGCCACGATGATCGGATCCGGATGCAACCCCGGCGGTTCAGAAGAGAGTTTTTGATGGCTGGCCGACCGACTCGCGCCCAGGTGGCGGGCGTCGTCGACCACACCCTGCTCAAACCGGAGGCCACCGCTGCTGACGTGGCCGCCGTCGCGGCCGAAGCTGCAGCACTGGGCGTCTACGCCGTCTGCGTCTCGCCGTCGATGGTGCCGCACGCCACCGCCGCGGGAGTGCGGGTGGCCGCGGTGGCGGGCTTCCCGTCGGGTAAGCACCTGCCCGAGATGAAGGCAGGGGACGCGACGCTGGCCGTGGCGTCGGGCGCCAGCGAGATCGACATGGTGATCGACATCGGCGCCGCCGTTGCCGGTGACGTCAATGCGGTGCGGTCAGAGATCGCGACTGTGCGCGCCGCGGTTCCCACCGCCGTGCTCAAGGTGATCGTCGAGTCGGCGGTGCTGTTGACCCTGGCCGGCGAGCAATCCCTGATCGACGTCTGCCGCGCCGCCGAAGACGCGGGCGCGGATTTCGTGAAGACGTCGACGGGCTTTCATCCTGCCGGCGGGGCCTCGGTGGCCGCTGTCGCGCTGATGGCCGACGCCGTCGGTGGACGGCTGGGAGTCAAGGCCAGCGGCGGCATCCGCACTGCGGCCGATGCCCTGGCGATGCTCGACGCAGGCGCCACGCGGCTGGGGCTGTCGGGCACCCGCGCCGTGCTCGACGGGTTGGTTTAGACGCTGCCGAAGCAGTCCTGACCGGTCTGCGGCTGCGACGACGACGCCGGGATTGTGGCGTTTTGCGTCGAGAACGTCGCCTCGACGCCGCTGCTTGTGACCTTCACGCCGTCGGCGTGGATGCCCAGCGGATAGCTTTGGGTCGCCTTCGAGGTGAGATCGTCCAGGTGCTTTTGGACGTCCGTTGTAGACATCTTCGAACCCAACGCACTCAAGCTGACGACTTGCAGCGACAGCCCGTTGTTCACGATCTGCGGCTTGACGGTGGCGCTGTCCAACATGCCCTTCAGCGAGACGGTGCCGTCACTCGGATTGGTGGTCACCTCGCCGGTGACGAACTTGCCCAGCACCGGGATGGCGTCTTGGATCGACTGCTTGATGCCGTCAGACGACCAGGTGATGCTGCCGTTGATTGAGCCGATCGTGCCCTTGGAGTTACTGGTGTCGCTCAGCTTGATGTCGCGGATGGTCAGGTCGACCTTCATGCCTTTGGCCGAGCGCACCTGGTTGCCCGCGGTCTGCACCGAAATCTGTGTGTAGTGGCTGGACAGGTACTGCCACAACACCGGTGGGGTCGCCGCGAATGACACGTTGGCGCTGTCTTGGATCTCGCACTGCACTGCGTTGGCCACCTTGCTGCTCGCCAGATGGCGGGTATACAGCTCGGCGCCGATCGCGGCCGCGAGGACCAGCAGCACCACGATCGCCAGGATCAAC
>NZ_JBAUZA010000343.1:0-11114 GCF_049585075.1 Mycobacterium sp. | reverse complement strand
GCGCTGAGCCGATCGAGCTGTGGGCCTGGGTCGGTGCCTACGACCATGTGGTGCTGTGCCAGTTGTGGGGCCCGATGACCGAGCTGCCGCGGGCGATGCCGCGATTCACCCGTGAGCTGCGCCAGCTCTGGGAAGAGCGCGGCAGCCCACCCCTGCCGCGCCGGTCGCCGGATGTGCACGACGCGCTGGTTGATGCTCGAGACCAGCTGCAGCGATACCGGGTGATCACCTCTTCAGACGGTGCGGTTGGCTCGGTCGATCAGCATTCGCCCTGATCGCGGCCTGAAAAATCGGCTGTTGCGCCCGGTTACCATAGACGGGTGAACTGGACCGTTGACGTACCAATCGAGCAGCTGCCGCCGCTGCCTCCGCTGCCGGTGGATTTGCGCGCCCGGCTGGACGCCGCGCTGGCCAAGCCCGCCGCACAGCAGCCCAGTTGGACGCCCGAGCAGGTCGAGCCGGTGCGGACGGTCCTCGAGAGTGTTCCCCCGGTGACGGTGCCGTCGGAGATCGTGCGGCTACAGGACATGCTGGCCCAGGTAGCCCGGGGAGAGGCGTTTCTGCTGCAGGGCGGCGACTGCGCCGAGACATTCGTCGACAACACCGAACCGCACATCAGAGGCAATATCCGCACCTTGCTGCAGATGGCGGTGGTGTTGACCTACGGCGCCAGCGTGCCGGTGGTCAAGTTGGCCCGGATCGCCGGGCAGTACGCCAAGCCCCGGTCGTCGGACCTGGACGCGCTCGGGCTGCGCTCCTACCGCGGCGACATGGTCAACGGATTCGCCCCCGACGCCGCGGCACGCGAGCATGACCCGTCGCGGCTGGTACGGGCTTACGCCAACGCCGGTGCGGCGATGAACCTGGTGCGCGCGCTGACATCTTCGGGGCTGGCGTCGCTGCATTTGGTGCACGACTGGAACCGGGAATTCGTCCGGACCTCGCCGGCGGGCGCGCGCTACGAGGCGTTGGCCAGCGAGATCGACCGGGGTCTGAAATTCATGAGCGCCTGCGGGGTGGCCGACCGCAACCTGCAGACCGCCGAAATCTACGCCAGCCATGAAGCTTTGGTGCTCGACTACGAGCGGGCCATGCTGCGGCTCTCCAACGCCGAGGACGGTGAGCCGCAACTGTATGACCTGTCGGCGCACTTCCTTTGGATCGGCGACCGGACCCGGCAACTCGACGGCGCGCACATTGCGCTGGCCGAGGTGATCGCGAACCCGATCGGTGTCAAGATCGGACCGTCAACGACACCGGAGCAAGCCGTCGAATACGTTGAGCGCCTTGACCCGCACAACAAGCCGGGGCGGTTGACCCTGGTGAGCCGACTCGGCAACAACAAGGTGCGCGACTTGTTGCCGGCGATCATCGAAAAGGTGCAAGCCACCGGTCATCAGGTGATCTGGCAGTGCGATCCCATGCACGGCAACACCCACGAGTCGTCCACTGGTTACAAGACACGGCATTTCGACCGCATTGTCGACGAGGTGCAGGGTTTCTTCGAGGTGCACCGCGCGCTGGGCACCTACCCCGGTGGTATCCACGTCGAGATCACCGGAGAGAATGTCACCGAGTGTTTAGGTGGGGCTCAAGACATTTCGGAAACCGATCTGAGCGGTCGTTACGAAACCGCCTGCGACCCCAGGCTGAACACTCAGCAGTCCTTGGAGCTGGCGTTCCTGGTTGCCGAAATGTTGCGGGACTGAACCTAGAACAATCCGCTCAGATTGCTGCCGACGGTCCATGCCGCGGCGGCAACCATCCCGGTAACCGACAACACCACCGCAAGCCAGATCAGCACCATGCGTCGGGCGTGCTGGCGCTCGAGCGCGAACTCGATCAGGTCGATCCCAGCGAATTGTCCTGATATTTCCCGGTATTCGTTATCGCTCGGCGCGCCGGGTTTAGCCGGCCGGTGCTCGGGCTTGCGGGTCAACTCACGAGTGGGATGGTGCACCCGCGGCCGTTGGGCCGGCGGTTGTTGCGGTTCCGTGGTCTGGTGTTGCTCGATCTGGCTGTGATGCAGCGCGGCCGAGCGGTGCTGCGCGGAATTGCGCGGCGCGGGCACCCGAAATTCCGGTAGCGCTAACTGGTCGACGATCGCTTCGAGTGCGGCGCCCATTTCCTGTGCGTCTGCGTAGCGGGCGACGGGATCACGCGCTGTCGCGCGACCGACCAGCTCGTCGAATTGTTCGGGAACGCCAGCGATCATCGTGCTGGGGACGGGAACGTCGGTATCAAGGCGTTGGTATGCGACCGACAATGCCGAGTCGCCGGAAAACGGGGTCTGCCCGGTGAGCAACTCATAGGCCACAATGCCCACGCCATAGACATCGCTTCGCGGGCTGGCGTTTCCGTCCCGGACTTGTTCGGGCGACAGGTAGGCGGCGGTGCCGAGAATGACGCTGGTGGAAGTGATTCCGGCTGCGGCGACGGCCCGAACCAACCCGAAGTCGACGATTTTGACATCGCCCTCGTCGGAGATCAACACGTTTTCGGGTTTGACATCGCGGTGCACCAGACCGGCGCGATGCGCGGCGGCCAGCCCGCCCAGCACCGGGCGAAGCACCGCCGCGACCGCATGCGGTGGCATTGGCCCACGCTCGGATAGCAACTCGCGCAGCGTGCCACCCTCGACGAGTTCCATCACGAGGAACGGGTGTCTGGCGTCCAGCCCCTGGTCGTAGACCGCGACCAGTCCGGGATCTTTGAGCCGGGCGACCGTGCGGGCCTCGAGCTGGAAGCGGGTGAGGAATTGTTGGTCGCCGGCGTAGCGAGAATCCATCACCTTCAGCGCCACCGGGCGGTCCAAACGGGTGTCGAGGCCGCGGTACACCGTCGAGGTTCCGCCGGTGGCGATCTTGGTCGCAACGCGATATCGCCCGTCTAGCAACGTGCCCTCGAGGGGATCGTGCGTCGCGGCAGCCACGGGGTTCATCGTAGGTGGCGGTCCGCACCGCGCCTGAAATCTCTTCTTCGCGCGCCGAAATAAGGAGCATGCCCGGCCTACACTAAGTCGGTGAGCAGGATTCCGGCCGGCGACGACGTTCTGGACCCCGACGAACCCACCTACGATCTTCCCGGCGTCGCCGAGTTGCTCGGTGTACCGGTCACCAAGGTGCACCAGCATCTGCGGGAAGGTCATCTGGTGGCGGTGCGGCGTGCCGGCGACGTGGTGGTGCCGCGGGCCCTTTTCACCGATTCCGGCGAGGTGGTCAAGAGCCTGCCCGGATTGCTGATGGTGCTGCACGACGGCGGCTACCGCGACACCGAGATCGTGCGCTGGCTGTTCACCCCCGACCCGTCGCTGACCGTTACCCGGGATGGAACCCGCGACGCCATGAGCAACGCCCGGCCGGTCGACGCGTTGCACGCCCACCAGGCGCGCGAAGTGCTGCGCCGGGCGCAGGCGATGGCTTACTGACTCGTCGGCTCCGGCTCCGGCGCGCGAGACAGCGTTCGCCAGGCGATCACCGCGCACGCCGTCGCCAGCAAGACGTGGATCCACGAGTACATGCCATGTGCGCCATCGGGTTTGAAGATCACCATTATCCAGGTAGAGAATCCGGCGATCGCCGCAACCGCTAAGCGCGACTGGGCAAGCGGGGCCATCACCGCTAGCGGCCAGGTGTAGTACCACGGCAGGGCAGCGGGAACGAACAACACGACGACGACCATCGCCCACGCGATACCGGTGAGCGCCTCACGGTCGTCGTGCCGGAATCGCCACCACAGCAGCGGCAGTGACACCGCGATGATCACGATGCCCGCGGCGCGGGTGACCTGCAGCACCGCATAGAAATTCACCGGAAAGAACAATCCTCCGATGGTGTGGATCAGGTTCGCGGTCGCAGTCGGGATGGTCAGCCAGTTGATGATCTTCACCGAACCGGCCAGCGCGGTCAGCCAGCCCAGCCCAACCCCGGCCAAACCGGACAACACCGCGAACACCGCGACGAAGATCAGCAAAGACATCGCGCTCGCCGCCGCAAAGGCGCCTATCGGCCGGTATCCGCGGCGATCGCGCAGATGGCGCATCCACACCCAAACCAGAAACGGCAGCGCGATTCCGGCCGTGGCCTTCACCGCGACCCCGACGGCGACCAGCCCGATGCCCGCGACATGATGGCGTTGAAAAGTCAGCGCGATGCCGGCGGTCATCAGGCCCACCATCAGCATCTCGTTGTGCACCCCGCCCATCAGGTGGACGATCACCAACGGGTTGAGCACACAGATCCACAGCGCGACGGGTGAATTGGCGCCGAGATGGCGGGCCAGTCGGGGCGTCGCCCAGATCAGCAGCGCCAGGCCGGGCAGCATGCACAGGCGCAGCAACATGGTCCCGGCGATCACATGATTGCCCACCAGCATCGTGACCAGTCTGGCAACCATGATGAATGCCGGACCGTACGGTGCCGTCGTGATGGTCCAAATCGGACTTACGTTGTCCAGCAACGGGTTCGGGTTCTCGATCGGGCCGACCGCATACGGGTCCAGGCCATCGCGCAGCAGTGCGCCCTGGGCCAGATACGAGTAGGTGTCACGGCTGAACACCGGCACCGACAGCAGTAGCGGTGCCAGCCAGAAACCGGTGGTGGCCACCATGGTGTATTCGCTCGCGTCACCGGCGACCACACGACGGCCCAGCCACAACCACGCGGTCAGCATCAACGCGACGCCCACCCACAGCAGTACCGAAGACAGCACCAGCCCGTGGCCAAAGCGCAACCAGGACAGGTGCAGCGACTCCAGCAGCGGGTCATGTTGTTTCGTGCTGCCTGCGCCGAGTCCACCCACAGTGATCAGCGCGGCGCCCAGGCAGCCCAACAGCGCCGGTCGGCCCTCGGCTGTGGCGATGAACTCCCGCAATCGTGAAAAGTGTTGTGCCTGACCGGTAGTCGAGTCGGCAGTCGGGGTTGACGCGCGGGTGGGCATCTGAGTCAGGCTGACCGGTTGGCGGCTAATCTGGCAATCTCGGAAAGCCCGGTCTTAGCCGCCGCGTGGATTGGTGCGTCGGCCAGCGTGGCCAACGCCCGCCGGGTCAGCGTGTCGATCTGTTCCTCGGCTGCGGCCAACGCGCCGACCCGCTCGATGACCCCGCACAACTCAGTCACTTGGGCGTCGGTCAAGTCGGTACCGATCGAAGCGCGTAACAGCTTGGCGGCGGCCGGATCTGACTTGTCGGCCAATTCCACCGCGGTTGCCAGCAGCACCGTCCGCTTGCCAGACCGCAGGTCGTCCCCGGACGGCTTGCCCGTGACGGCCGGATCGCCAAACACTCCCAGCACGTCGTCGCGCAGTTGGAATGCGACACCCAGATCGGTACCGACCTCGTGGAAAAGGGTGTGCACGTCGGGTCTGTCGGCGGCGGCCGCCACCCCCAACTGCAGTGGACGCGACACCGTGTAGGCGGCGGTCTTAAAAGTGTTGACGTTCATCGCCGATGCGATCGACTCGGCGGCGCTGGCCTCGGCCGCGATATCGAGGTATTGACCGCCGAGTAACTCGGTGCGGATGTCGACCCACACTCGCCGCACCCGGCGGCGCGCATCCGGCGGCAAGTCGACGCCCGTGACGATGTCGTCCGCCCACGCCAGCGCAAGATCGCCGAGCAGGATCGCTGCCGAACGTCCGAATTGGTCGGCCGGTCCACGCCACTGCCGGTCGCGGTGCAACGCGGCGAACTGCACATGGGTGGTGGGCCGGCCCCGCCGAGTCGCCGAGTCGTCGATCACGTCGTCGTGCACCAGTGCCGAGGCATGCAGTAGCTCCAGCGCCGAGAACAACAGCAGTACTTGGGGGTCGGCCTCTTTGCTCGACACCGAACGCCAACCCCAGTAGGCGAAGGCCGGGCGCAGCCGCTTGCCGCCGCTGAGCACGAACTCTTCGAGGCCGGCGATCAGGCTTTGATAGTCGCCGCCGATGTAGGCGGCCGCGCTGCGGCGGTCGTGTAGATACTTGCGCAACTGGTCGGTGACGGCAGTGAGGATATGGCCCAACTCGACGGTTGCCGCTGCTTCTACGCTCAGCGCGACGCCCCTTCCTGGTCGGCTTCAGTCATGGCCCGCCAAGTCTATTCGGCGCCGCGCTGTCCAGCGGATTTTGCCCGACCCGGGTCGCCTATGCTGTCGGTGATCCGCGCCCACTCATGAGGAGTAACCCGTTGACCTTGAACACAGTCGCGGTCGAGCTGGTACCCACGAACGTGGAGCGTGGTGCGGAGCAGGCTCTCGAAGACGCCCACAAGGTGGTGGCGCTGTCCGCGGAATTTGGCCTCGACGGGCGGATCGGGCACTTGATGATGCCGGGTTTGATCGAGGAGGAGGATGACCGGCCGGTCGAGATGAAGCCGAAGCTCGATGTGCTGGATTTCTGGTCCATCATCAAACCGGAATTGCCCGGAGTGCGTGGATTGTGCAGCCAGGTCACCGCTTTCATGGATGAGCAGTCCTTGCGCCGACGGCTGGGTGATCTGGTCGGCGCCGGCATCGATGGGATCGTGTTCGTCGGCGTGCCCCGCACGATGGCCGACGGCGAGGGCTCCGGCGTCGCGCCAACCGACGCCCTGTCGATCTATCGCGAGCTGGTGGACAACCGCGGCGTCATCCTGATCCCCACCCGGGCTGACGAAGCCGGTCGTTTTAAATTCAAGTGCGATCAGGGCGCGACGTTCGCTCAGACCCAACTGCTCTACTCCGACGCGCTCGTCGGCTTCCTGACCGAGTTCGCCGAGCGGACCGACCATCGACCGGAAATCCTGTTGTCGTTCGGCTTTGTACCCAAGTTGGAGGACCGGGTTGGTTTCATCAACTGGCTCATCCAAGATCCCGGCAACGCCGCCGTCGCGCAGGAGCAGGCGTTCGTCAAGACGTTGGCCACCACCGAGCCCCACCAGAAGCGCAAGCTGATGGTCGATCTGTACAAGCGGGTAATCGACGGTGTCGTCGGCCTCGGCTTTCCGCTCAGCATCCATCTCGAGGCCACCTACGGCAATTCCGCTCCCGCATTCGAGACGTTCACCGAGCTGCTCGACTACTGGTCGCCGGCGAGCTAACGCTGCGTTTCGCGGGTCAGTCTGATTGCTGGTCGCTGGGCTCAGCGAATCGCGGCGAGCGGTCGCGGCTGTACCAGGCCAGCAGCGCCACCACACCGGCGACCACCAGCGACGAAAGCGCCAGCCAAAGAGCCGCGCCGCGGAACGAGCGGGTGCTCGGATCGGTGTAGCGGGCCTGAGCCGACAACATGCTCACGATGCCTGGCTTGAGTTTCCACTGCACCGTCTCGGGGTCCACGCGGTCGCCGTTCGTTGATGTCACCGAGCCTGGGAAGGCGACCGTGAGCTCGACGTCCGCGTCGGGGTCGGTCAGCGACGTCAGGTCCGCCCGTCCCTCCAGGATCACCAGGTCGCCCGCCCTGCGCAGGGACAGGTTCACGCCCTGGGCGTCGGAGTTCATATTCGACAGCTCGGGCACCTCGGCGAAGGTCAAGTCGGAGAACACCGCCTGTGAACCCACGTAGCCGTCGCGGTCGTACTTTGAGATCGCCACCTTCTGGCTGAACGGCAGATTGGGATCCAGCTGCGGGCCGGTGTCCTTGTCGTTGCGCGGTTTGGCCGCCGCGATGATCTCTCCGGACACCAGGTCGTCGGGAGAGATGGTGATCGACGCCCGGACCCGGACGCATCCAGCCAGCACTGGTAGCACCAGGAAAAGCATCGCCCAGGCCGCCAGGCGTCGACGACGACGCGCAGTGAACCCGTGGGCGAAGCGCTGGCTACCGCTGGCACGCACCAGGTCATCGTGCCAGACCTGATGGCGGCGGTGTGCGGCTACAGCGGGAGCTTGCGCCCGAGGATCGCAAACGCTCGTGGGTCGCCGGTGAAGTGATAGCCGCGAATGATGTCGATAAATCCGAGCCGACGGTACAACCGCCAGGCGCGATTGGCTTCGCCATTGATTTCCGGGGTCGACAGCAGCACGTTGGCCTCGCCGCGGTCGGCAAGCAGCCTCCGCGCCAACGCTTCTCCCAGGCCGCGGCCCTGGGCGCGGGGATGAATATGCAATTCGGTCAGCTCGAAGTAGCTGCCCATAAGCCGGGCAATCTCCGGGCCGGGGAAGCCAACGCGTTGCAACCCGGCCACCACTTGCTGCTGCCACCACTGGTCGGGTGCGCCGCAGTAGCCGTAGGCGACGCCGAGCAGGGGTGCGTCGCTGAGGTCGCCCGACGACGGCGTCTCCCCGGCCGGGCCGTCGACCTCCACGGCGGCCACGGCCTGCCAGCCGTGTCGCCGGGTGTGCTCGAGCCACATGGCGGCGCGCTGGCTCTCTGTGCCGCGGGGATAGCGCATCGCATCGACGTAGACGCCCAGGGCGTCGCCCAGACGCCGTTGCATATCTTGCGGCGGCAGGTTGATGAGGAATGTCGCCAATTCGCGGGTCTCCTCGTCGGTCGTCCGGTGCGGTGCTGCCATCCCATTATCGGGCGCGGCGTCAGCGCGTGGATGCCATGGGGTGGGCGGTTACAATCAGCAGGCGAAGCAGTGGTATGACGCTGATTGACCTCGTATCATTCTGATTAGTTGCTCGCACAGCGGGCATCCACGTGCTATCGGTAGTTACGTACAGCTTTTCGGCAAGGAGGGACGAATGCCACTCTCCGATCATGAGCAGCGGATGCTCGACCAGATCGAGAGCGCTCTCTACGCCGAAGACCCCAAATTCGCCTCCAGTGTTCGCGGCGGGGGGCTGCGTGCGCCGACCGCACGGCGACGGCTGCAGGGCGCTGGGCTGTTTGTGCTCGGTCTCGCGATGTTGGTCTGCGGGGTGCCATTTAAGGCCGTTTGGGCCGGGCCATTTCCGATCCTGTCGGTGGTTGGCTTTGTTGTGATGTTCGGCGGCGTCGTGGTGGCCATCACCGGCCCGCGACTGTCCGGTCGGGGGGAACGGCCCGGAGCGTCGACAAGCGCGCGTCAGCGCCGAAGCAAGGGTGCCGGCGGTTCCTTCACCAGCCGCATGGAAGACCGGTTCCGCCGGCGCTTCGAGGAATAACGTCGACGTGAGCGTAAGGGCAGCCGGTTGGCTGCCCATTTTTGTTTGTGCCGGATGAGATCCCTTCGCGACACGTAGCCCGGCTTTTCGCGCTCACCATCACCCACTCCGCCCCACTTAAGTAATAACTGCAGCTCAAAGTTGGTTCAGCGGTGGGATCGCTCATACCGCGCTGGCCTTGGCGCTGTCGGTGAGTGACCGAGATCCTGCCAAAACGACACCAAATGGTGATTTTCCTGTCGTTAAATGGAGCGCAGTGGGGGATTGTGGGGTATGGTGGCGGAAGTCGAAAGGCGGGGAGGTGGCCAGATGTTTCTCGGCACCTACAACCCGAAGCTCGACGACAAAGGGCGGCTCACACTGCCCGCCAAGTTCCGCGACGCGCTGGCAGGAGGGCTAATGGTCACCAAGAGCCAAGACCACAGCCTGGCTGTTTATCCCCGAGCGGAATTCGAGCAACTTGCCCGCCGGGCCAGCAAGGCATCAAGAAGCAACCCGGAGGCAAGAGCGTTCCTGCGAAATCTGGCCGCCGCCACCGACGAACAGCATCCCGATGCGCAAGGCCGGATTACGTTGTCGGCCGACCACCGCCGCTACGCCAACCTCTCGAAGGACTGCGTGGTCATCGGATCGGTTGACTACCTCGAGATCTGGGATGCACAGGCTTGGCAGGAATACCAACAGACCCACGAAGAGAACTTCTCCGCAGCCAGCGATGAAGCACTCGGCGACATTATCTGAGGCGCGTGCCCGTGCACCGTGGCCTCTGCCCGAACCGACCCTGACGTACTTCCCCAACGCCAGGTTCGTGCTGTCGGACAGGGACCTCGATGCAGGGGCCCGCCGAGCCGCCCACCAATTCAGCGGGCGATCGCAAGGGCGGCGCAGCCGGTCGCAGCGGGTCGCCCGCCATGCCTTACGTCGGGAAGGTGTTGTCGTGCCTGACGCCACTGGTGGTTTCGGTCATGTGCCAGTGCTGCTCGAGCGCTGCGTCGAGCTGCTCACCCCCGCGCTCACGCGTGAGAATCCAGACGGATCTGGGGCAGTGCTGGTCGACGCGACCATTGGTGCCGGCGGCCACGCCGAACGGTTTTTGACCGAGCTGCCGGGGCTGCGGCTGGTCGGCATCGACCGCGACCCGACCGCGCTCGACATTGCCCGCACCCGCCTGGCGCAATTCGCTGACCGGCTCACGCTGATCCAGACCCGGTATGACGGAATCGGCGACGCCCTGGCCCAATCTGGTTACGCTGCAACCGAATCCGTGGACGGGATACTCTTCGATCTCGGCGTCTCGTCGATGCAGCTCGATCGCAGTGAACGCGGCTTCTCCTATGCCCAGGACGCGCCACTTGACATGCGGATGGACCCCACCGCAGCGCTGACCGCCGCCGAGATCGTGAACACCTACGATGAGGCCGCGCTCACCGACATTCTGCGCCGGTACGGCGAGGAGCGCTTCGCCCGCCGCATCGCCACACACATCATCCGCCGCCGCGCACGCTCGTCGTTCACCTCGACCGGCGAGCTGGTAGAGCTTGTCTACCAAGCGGTTCCGGCGCCGGCCCGGCGCACCGGAGGGCACCCCGCCAAGCGGACATTCCAGGCGCTGCGTATTGCCGTCAACGGCGAGCTGGACGCCTTGCGCGACGCCATCCCCGCCGCGCTGGATGCACTGGCCATCGACGGACGCATCGTGGTGCTGGCCTACCAGTCGCTTGAGGACCGCATCGTCAAACGAGTGTTCGCCGAGGCCGCCACCTCCAGCACGCCACCGGATCTACCGGTCGAACTCCCCGGTCACGGACCGAAATTCAGCTCGCTGACGCGCGGCGCCGAACGCGCGGGCGATGTCGAGGTTCGACAGAACCCGCGGAGTGCCCCGGTGAGACTTCGTGCTTTGCAACGCCTGACATCGGGGCATGAGGCAGCAAGGAGGGGAGGCTGATGAACGCCAAGCGTGAAACACCACCACCGCGCGGCGGGGATCGTCGGCGCGCGCAGAGCGGAGCTTCCCGGAGCTCGGGGCGTCGGCCGGCCGATGCGGCCCCTGCGCGTCGGGCT
>NZ_JBAUZA010000342.1:0-18830 GCF_049585075.1 Mycobacterium sp. | reverse complement strand
CCTCAACGCCACCTTGAACGGCTTGGCGTATCAGACATACGACCGAGCCCGCGCCGAAGCGGGTGCGCCTGCTAAGGCCGGTTTTTTCAGCGGCGTGCCGACCTTCATCAAGGACAACGTCGACGTCGCCGGGCTGCCGACGATGATGGGTACCGACGCGTGGACACCGCGGCCTGCCGACCTCGACGGCGAGTTCGCGCAGATGTACCTGGCCACCGGGATCACCCCGCTGGGCAAAACCCAGATGTCCGAGTACGGGTTCAGCGCATCCGCCGAACACCCGCGACTCGGACCGGTGCGCAATCCGTGGAACACCGACCACACCGCAGGTGCGTCCTCGTCGGGTTCCGGCGCCTTTGTCGCGGCGGGTGCGGTACCGATCGCACACGCCAACGACGGCGGTGGCTCAATTCGAATCCCCGCGTCCTGCAACGGACTTGTCGGATTGAAGCCGTCGCGCGGCCGGCTGCCACTGGACAAAGCAGTCAGCCGAATGCCGATTCGCCTCGTCACCAACGGGGTGGTCACCCGATCGGTGCGCGACACCGCGGCCTTTTTTCGGGAAGCCGAACGCATCTGGCCCGTCCCCAAGCTGCCGCCGATCGGGGATGTGCAGCATCCCGGCAAGCAGCGGCTGAGGATCGCCGTCATCACCCGCTCGCTCCTGCGCGAATGCAGCGCCGAAGTCCGCGAGCTCACGCTGAAAACCGCAGGGTTGCTCGAAGAACTCGGTCACCGTGTCGACCACGTCGAAAAGCCGCCGGTGCCAACCAGCTTCGCCTCTGATTTTTTGCTGTACTGGGGGCTGCTCGCCTTCGGCCAGATCCGTCTCAGCCGCAGCGCGGCCGGCTTCGACCGCAATCGGCTGGACAACCTGACCCTGGGCCTGGATCGGCTCGCTCGCCGCAACATGCACCGCTTGCCGCTGGCCCTCGTGCGTCTGCGCGGTGCGCGTCGGCACACGGCGCGCTTCGCCCGAACCTATGACGCGGTGTTGACCCCGACGCTGGCCGACGAGACGCCGCCGATCGGCTACCTCGACCCCACCGCCGACTACCAGCAGATCATCGACAGGCTGGAGAACTGGGTCGCGTTCACGCCGCTGCACAACGTGACGGGGGAGCCGGCTATCTCGTTGCCGCTGGGTGAGTCCGCCAACGGGTTGCCGGTGGGCATGATGTTCTCAGCGGACGTGGGAGCCGAAGGCAGGCTGTTGGAACTGGCTTACGAACTTGAAGAGGCCCGGCCGTGGGCCCGCATTCAGGACGCTGACGTTCGGTGACGATGCAGGCCGGGACGGCCTGCTGAGGAATCGCACCATCAGCCTCAGGACCCCAGCGCCGCCAACATCCGCTTGAACTCTCGCTGCTCGGCTGCAGACAGCTTGGCGAGCACACGGGCGTCGGCCTCCCGCACGGCGGCCTCGGCACGCTTCAGCAGCGCCCGGCCTGTTGCGGTCAGCGAGGCCGGCAGCGCGCGACCCGATGCCACCGACGCCGGCCTGCTCACCACCTGGGCGTTTTCCAACCTGTGCAGTACCGTGTTCATCGCCTGCGGCGACACGTTGCCCTCCCGGGACAGTTCAGCGCTGGACATTCCCGGCCTCATGGAAAGCATTCGCATACAGACGAATTCGGGCAACGTCAGACCGAGCGGGCTCAGCACCGCAGCCACTTCTGGTCGCAGTGTGGCGACCACCTGATATAGCAGATATCCCAAAGGTGCGTCGTGTACTGTGCTCATGTCAACCATCTTGACATATATCAGGCTGGTTGATATATATCGGATATGACTGAAACGCAGAAGTTCGATTTCGAATTCGATTCGGCCTACCGCGGCGAAGCCACCCAGTTCGGGTCGGGTATCCGGCCCCCGTGGAGTCTCGGTGAGCCGCAACCGGAGCTGGCGGCACTGATCGACCAGGGCAAGATCAAGGGCGACGTGCTCGATGCCGGCTGCGGCGAGGCGGCGCTGTCGCTGCATCTGGCGGCGTTGGGGCACAACACCGTCGGGCTGGATGCCTCACCCACCGCTATCGAATTGGCCAAGGCCGAGGCGGCTAAGCGGGGCTTGTCCAACGCCTCGTTCGAGGTGGCTGACATCACTGACTTCACTAGCTGGCCGACCGGTTCCGAAGGCCGGTTCGACACGATCGTCGACAGCACGCTGTTCCACTCGATGCCCGTCGAGCTGCGCGATGGCTACCAGCAATCCATCGTTCGCGCCGCCTCGCCGGGTGCGTCCTACTTCGTGCTGGTCTTCGACCGATCCGGAATACCCGTAGGCCCGCCCAACGCGGTCACCGAAGACGAGCTTCGTGATGTCGTGTCGCGGTACTGGGTCATCGACGAGATCCGGCCTGCCAGGATTCACGCCAACTTCCCCGACGGGGATCATCCCGATTCTCCTTTTGTGGACGTCCGTGATGAGGGCAACGGGCGCAAGTCAGCACCGGCCTGGCTGTTGTCAGCGCACCGGGGCTGACGCCGCGAAAGTCGTTACAGCCGAAGGAGTTGGCTGAACTCCTCCAGATGCGCCCGGACCTCTAGCGGTCCGGCGTAGATGGCCGCGGCGCCGGCGTGCTCCAGAGCCTCCCGCCCTATCCCGCCGGTGAGCACCGCCGCGGTGGGCACACCGGCGCGCCGGCCCGCGTGCACATCCCAGACGGTGTCGCCGAGCATCAGCGCTTCTGTTGGGTCGGCTTCGATGCGTTGCAGCGCGCTGGCGACGATGTCCGGATGCGGTTTCGCTCGCTCGGCGTCGGCCGCCGATGTCACCGCGCAGATCAGGTCTTCGGCGTCGAGCGCTTCGCGCAACACGGCGAGCTCCTGCTCGCCGGCCGAGGTGGCGAGTACCGCTCGCCAGCCCAGTTCCGCGATCGCCTCGAGCAACTCCCGCGCGCCGGGAAGCGGGCGCAGCGCCGGCGCGGCGTCGACGAAGTAGCGGGTGTGCAGCTTTTCGACGTGTGAGCTGTGTGCGTCGGCCAGTTCATCGCCGAGCAGAATGCGGACGAGTTCTGAACCTGATCGGCCGATCAGCCCGAGGATCCGCCAACATGGCACCTCCTTATCGACGTCGAGAAACGCACGGTGCCACGCCACCACGTGGTGAAAGTTGGAGTCGACCAACGTGCCGTCGACATCAAACAGGACAGCAGGTTTGCCGGCGTAAGCGAAACCGCGCGGGGTTTCGACATGGGTGGGTTGCACCATCGAGATAGACCTTTCGGTTGAGCCAGGGCAGCCGGTGGGTACCCCGCAAACGACGAAATCACGCAACGGCCCTGCAGCCAGTCGGGGCCCGCGGGGATTGTTCTACGCCGAACCGGGTAACCAGCGGTGCGATGGACAACGTGAGGAAAATGACTGGCGGTATGGCCGAGCGGGCCCGACAGGAGGCCGACGCCTATCGCGGCGACGACCCGCGACCGTTACGCGGTTATATCGGGGTGCTCGGCGTCTACAGCAGCGTGGTGCTGCTGACTGCGCTCATCGCGGCGGTTACCGGGCGCAAGCTGCCCGAGCGGTGGCACACACAGGACCTCGTCACGGTGACGCTGGGTTCCCACAAGCTATCCCGCGTCTTGACCAAGGACGCGGTAACCAGCCCGATCAGGGCACCGTTCACTCGTTACGCAGGCACGGGCGGCCCCGCCGAAGTGCACGAGGAAACGCGGCACTCCAGCCAGCTTCGGCACAGTTTGGGCGAGCTGCTCACATGCCCGTTCTGCCTGGACATGTGGGTGGCCACTGTGTTCGTCATCGGGTTGATATTCGCACCCAGGTTGACCCGTTTGATCGCAGGCACTTTCACCGCGCTGGCCGGTGCTGACTTTTTACAGCTGGCCTACGCAATGGCGCAGCAAGCAGCCGAGGGTTGACGACACCAGGATCGAGAGGTTAGCGATGCCGAAAACAACCAAGGGCGGCAAGCCCAAGAAGGACGAGTTGCCCAGCACACTGCGACGATCCAGCGCTAAAGCGCAACGCACGTTTAGCAAGGCGCACGACGCAGCCGCCGACGAGTACGGCAGCGAACAGCGCGCCCACCGTGTCGCCTACGCGGCGCTCAAGCACAGCTTCGAGAAAGTTGGCGACCGGTGGTTACCCAAGAAAAAGAAGGGCCCATCAGACAAGCGGGCCGAGCGCGGGGGTCTGAACAACCCCGTCCCCTCCGAGGAGGGAGTAGACGCCAACGCCAGCAAGAAACATCTGCTCGATGTTGCCCGCCGACTCGACATCCCCGGACGGTCGACGATGGGCAAGCCGGAATTGGTCGACGCGATCAAGAAGCACAACCGCAAGGTTCGCGGCCGGTAAAGCGCTGCAACGCGATTGGAGAAGGGGGTTCGCAATGACGACTAAAGACTCAGATGCAAAGCAAAAGCAGCTCGAGGGTTATCGCGTCGACCGGGCAGCCGAATACCTGACGACGCAGCAGGGCGTTCGGGTCGACCACACCGACGACTCGTTGAGCGTAGGCGAACGCGGACCCACGCTGCTGGAAGACTTTCACGCCCGCGAGAAGATCACCCACTTCGACCATGAGCGGATCCCGGAAAGGGTGGTGCACGCCCGTGGTGCCGGTGCATATGGATACTTCGAACCCTATGACGACTCACTGTCCGACTACACGGTCGCGAAATTCTTGACCACGCCCGGTAAGCAGACACCGGTGTTCGTGCGGTTCTCCACCGTGGCGGGCTCGCGCGGCTCGGCCGACACCGTTCGTGACGTTCGGGGCTTCGCCACCAAGTTCTACACCGACCAAGGCAACTACGATCTTGTCGGCAACAACTTCCCGGTCTTCTTCATCCAGGATGGCATCAAGTTTCCGGATTTCGTTCATGCGGTTAAACCCGAGCCGCACAACGAAATTCCGCAGGCGCAATCAGCGCATGACACGCTGTGGGACTTCGTATCGCTGCAGCCGGAAACCCTGCACACGATCATGTGGCTGATGTCGGATCGCGCGCTGCCGCGCAGCTACCGAATGATGGAGGGCTTCGGCGTGCACACGTTCCGCTTCGTCAACGCCAAGGGCGAGGGCACATTCGTGAAGTTCCACTGGAAGCCGCGGCTCGGGGTGCACTCGTTGGTGTGGGACGAATGCCAGAAAGTCGCCGGCAAAGACCCTGACTTCAACCGGCGCGACCTCTGGGATTGCATCGAGGCCGGCCAGTATCCCGAATGGGAACTCGGCGTGCAGCTGGTGCCGGAGAGCGACGAGTTCACGTTCGCCTTCGATCTGCTCGACGCGACGAAAATCATTCCGGAGGAGCAGGTTCCAGTCCGTCGGGTGGGCAAGATGGTGCTCAACCGCAACCCGGATAACTTCTTCGCCGAAACCGAACAGGTGGCCTTCCACACCGCCAACGTGGTCCCGGGCATCGATTTCACCAACGACCCGCTGCTGCAGTTCCGTAACTTCTCCTACCTCGACACCCAGCTGATCCGCTTGGGCGGCCCCAACTTTGCCCAGTTGCCGGTGAACCGGCCGGTCGCCGACGTGCACACCAACCAACACGACGGCTACAGCCAAATCGCTATCCCCAAGGGGCAAACCAGCTACTACAAGAACTCGCTGGGCGGTGGCTGCCCCGCACTGGCCGACGAGGACGTCTTCCGGCACTACACCCAAAAGGTGGACGGCCACAAGATCCGGCAACGGGCCGAGAGCTTCAAGGACTACTACAGCCAGGCGCGGATGTTTTGGAAGAGCATGTCCCCGGTCGAAGCCAAACACATTGTGGCCGCCTACGCCTTCGAGCTCGGCCACGTGGCGACAGTGGAAATCCGCTCGCGCGTCGTCGATCAACTCAACCTGATCGACCACGACCTGGCGAAGGAGGTCGCTGCTGAGCTCGGCCTGCCCGAGCCCGAGGAGCAGGCCGTCGACGACAAGCTACCGGCCTCACCCGCGCTCTCGCAGCTGAACACGACCACCGACAGCATCGAAAGCCGCAAGATCGCGGTGCTGGCCGCCGACGGCCTCGATGTGCGTGGAACCGAGCGGTTCGTCGAGGCGATGCGCAAACGTGGCGCGATAGCCGAGATATTGGCGCCCACCGCCGGCGGGACGCTCTCCGGCGGCTCGGGTGGCGAGATCGCGGTAGACCGGTCCTTCACCAGCGTTGCATCGGTTCTATACGACGCCGTGGTGGTGCCGTGCGGACCGAAGGCGATGGAGACGCTCGAAAGCGACGGGTACGCGTTGCATTTCGTCACCGAGGCCTACAAGCACCTCAAAGCGGTGGCGGCCTTCGGCGCGGGGATCGACCTGCTCCGCAAAGCCGGGGTCGACCAGCCGCTCGCCGACAGCACCGATGTCGTGGCTGCCGATGGTGTCGTGTCCACCACGGCCGCCCAGGACGACCTTTCGGATCAGTTCTTTGAAGAGTTCGCTGCTGCGCTTGCGAAGCACCGGGCCTGGGAGCGCGAAACCGACTCGGTCCCGGCCTGACCGGTCGCAGGGGCCGCACCGTCGCGGTCCGGATTTGGCCGCCAACCAGCAGTGAATGTCGTATCTGTAAGTCACCTGTGAAATGGCGGCGCCAGCGTTTCCGCTGGTAGCGGGGCCGCCGATCGTTGGCTTTGTGGGCCGCGGTGTTTGACTCAGGCGTGGGCGGGTATGGGAACCGATGTCCGGTGCCCGCCAGCAATAGCTCAATGGCGGGAGCCGCTCGCAGAAGGAACGAACGACACGGAACGAGAGGAGTTAGCGTGAAGTTCACCTCGACCATGGCAAAGACAGCAATCGGAGCTGCCGGAATCGCGACGGCGGGAGTTTTCACCGCGGCGACAGCCGCTGCGGCTCCGCCTACCATCCAAGGGTTCGGTACCAGCGAGCAGCTCATCGACGGTCCGATGACGACCGCCTACACGGTGAGCAACTTGCACCAGTCCAACGCCACGATCCCCGGCTACACCCCGAAGGGTCACCTCTACCAAGCGGACATCACCGCTCAGTCGAATGGCGGGACAGTCACGCCGCTGATCTCCGACTTCAGCGCGCGCGCTACCAACGGTCCCGCGGCCAACGTCCCTCCGGGCACCCCGCCCGTGGGTAACGGCACCGCAGGGAACGGCGCGACGTACCGCGTGATCGACACGGCCCAGGTTCCGAACGGGATCAACCCGGCGCCGATCACTCAGGGTAATCAGTCAAGCGGCACACTGTATTTCGACGTGACCGGGCCGCCGCCCAACGAGGTCGTCTACAACGACGGCGTGCAGGACGTCCTTGTTTGGACGAACAACACCTAACGCCAACGTTCAGTAGGCATTAGGCAACTTGTCGACCTCCCCGCGTCGTCCTTGACGCGGGGAGGCCGCATTTTCGAATCCGCTTCGCGCGGTAATCGATTGGAGCCAGGCATGAGTACTACCGATCACAGACCAGCCGATGTGCGCCAGCAGGCACAAGATCACGCCGAGAAGGCACGCGCCGCGATGGAGGATAAGCGCGATGCCCAAGATGGCGGCCTGAGCGGCTGGGTGGCCGAACGTGCCGGCGAATGGGACCTCAGCGGCCCAGATGAAGATGCAATGCAGCGCCAGAAGTTCTTCTGGAATGTGCTGGTGGACTATTGGTTTCGGATGGAAATCGACGGCTGGGAAAACATCGGAGACCCGCCCGCCTTGCTCATCGGTATCCACTCCGGCGCGCCGTTTGTGTGGGACGCCTGGACTGTCGGTGTGCAATGGTGGCGACGGTTCGGCCAGGAACGGACCCTGCACGGCACGGCTCACGATGCGCTGATGGCTATTCCGGGGATCGGCCGATACTTCCGCTCAATGGGCGTGTTACCGGCCGCGCCGGATGCCATTGCGACGGCGTTGGCCGAAGGACGCGATGTTGCGCTGTGGCCTGGCGGCGAGGTCGATTCGCTGCGACCATGGACTGAGCGCGACCAGGCAAATCTTGCTGGGCGAAAAGGTTTCGTGAAGATGGCGATTCGCGCCGGGGTGCCGATTGTGCCGATCGCGACGGTAGGAGGCGCCGATGCGATGCCGGTGCTGATTCGCGGCGATCGGCTTTCGCGGGCTTTGCAGTTGGACCGGCTGTTGCGGCTCAAGGTGTTTCCGCTCGCCGTCTCGCTGCCCTGGGGGATCGCACCCGCTGCGCTGCCGCAGCTGCCGCTGCCCGCGAAGATCAGGACGCGATTTATGCCGCCCGTCGAACTCGATCACGACCCGGCGCGCGCCGATGACGATGACTACGTCGAGCGTAAGTATCACGAGGTTGAAGACAGTATTCAGCGCGGAATGAATGCCCTTGCCCGCAAGCGGGCCCTGCCACTATTTGGCTGAAAGCCGCTGTCGGGAAAGCCTTTAGCTGAAGGTAATCGACGGGCCCGGACCGCTGGACCGGGCCCGCCCTAGTTCCAGCTACTAGTGCTGGTGGGACTCCTGTTTCTTTTCTGCCGCGTTGGCGCTGCCGCGCGCTGCTTCGGCTTCTGCTTCCCGCTTGGCAGCGTCGCGCTGAGCTTCGGCCTTGTCCTGCTGGGCCTTGCCCTCGCGGGCAAGGTCGTCTTGACCGAGTACGCTTCCGGCCGCTTCCTTGGCCTTACCCTTCACGCCTTCGACGACGCCGCGCACGCCTTCTTCGGGTCCACTCTTCTTGTCGTCCGACATGGAGTTCCTCCTCGTTGGCTCGTCTTACCGAGCTATCTCGCTCAGCCCCGGCCGATCTTCTAGACCGGTTCCGCGGCACGCGGCCGTCATTGGCTCTACCGTGCCGCGTGTCGGCGGATTCCCATCCCTCCGCACGCTCAAACCTCTTTGCCGGCCTAATAATCCGCGACTGATCGCGGGTGACCTCCTAACCGCTGGTAAGCGGGATGCAGTCAAATCTTGTGATGGCGGACACGGCCCACAGACACCAACTTCGGCGCACGGAACGCGCGGTTTCCGATACTCGATGCTCGGGTATGCGCCTAAACGATGACAACATCATTGTGGCTGGCCGACCGAAACGGACAGCATCAAGAAGCAAGTTTGGGTCAACCGTCCGCCGATGTAGTGGTCGTCGGTGCGGGCATCGCCGGCCTGGTGACGGCGGTGTTGCTGGCCAGGGCCGGCAAAGAGGTATTAGTGCTGGAGGCCCGCAGTGCCGGCGCGGTGACCACGGGTAATACCACCGGCAAAATCAGCTTGTTGCAAGGGACCACGGTGTCCAAGATCGTGGACCGTCACGGCGCGGACCTTGCCCGCGACTACGTAAAAGGAAATCGCGAGGGCCAGGATTGGCTGCTGCGGTACTGCGAAGCAAACAATATCTCGCTGCAGCACGAAGACGCCTATACCTATGCGCAGTCAGCGACGGAGGTGCCGTCAGCGCGCGCCGAGCTGGCAGCGTGCCAACTTGCCGGCCTCGACGTCGATTGGGAAGACGACGCCGGCGTTCCGTTTCCATACCACGGCGGTGTGCGTCTAGCTGACCAAGCTCAGTTCGATCCAATGCCTCTGCTAGACAGCCTGATTGGAGAACTCACCGATCGCGGAGGCCGGATCACAGAGGGTGCCCGCGTGCGTTCGGTGTCGCAGCATCACGACCGGGTGCAACTGCAGGTGCACACCGGCCAGGGCGACGTGGACGTCGACGCCGGGCACTGCGTACTTGCTACCGGCATCCCGATTCTGGATCGGGGCGGGTTTTTCGCGAGAGTCAAACCCAACAGGTCTTACTCCTTCGCATTCGACGTTCCGGGCGAAATCACCCGGCCGATGTTCATCTCCGCCGGTTCGCCGACCAGGTCGGTGCGCTATGCCCCGGTTAACGGCGGCGAGCGTCTCGTCGTGGCGGGTGCCGGGCACACCGTGGGCCGCAAGAGCCCCACGGCCGAGCTTGACGAGTTGTCGTCGTGGGCGCAGAAGCACTTTCCGGGTGCCGTGATGACACACCAATGGTCGGCGCAGGACTACACGCCAATCGACCGGCTACCTTATGTCGGTCCGATCTTGCCTGGTAGTGAAAAAATCTTTGTCGCAACGGGTTTCAATAAGTGGGGTCTCACCGCGGGGGTAGCGGCAGGACTGATCATCAGTAGCCGGATTCTGGGCGGACGAATGGACTGGGCGCGCGCGTTCGCCGCATGGAGCCCGCATGAGGTAACCGGCATCACGACGGCAATGCAAGCCAATCTCGAAGTCGGATTCCACATGACGAAAGGGTGGCTGATGCCGATCGCGCGGTTAGGCAGCTCCGTGCCCAGCGAAGGCGGCGTGGTGACCGGACCGCCCTGGCATTTGCAGGCGCGCTGCGCGGTTGACGGTGTGCAACACCAGGTTTCGCCGGTGTGCCCGCACTTGGGCGGCATCGTGAACTGGAATGAGGCCACCAAGTCCTGGGAATGCCCGTTGCACGGATCGCGATTCGCACCAGACGGGACGCTGCTGGAGGGTCCGGCCACTCGCGGCCTCACCGCATCCTCGGGAGACAGCAGCTAGGCCGGACAGATACGGGCCTCGACGTGGTGGTATTGACGCAACCGTCAGCAAGGGATTAGCGGCCGGACCTGCGCAGGACAATCCCGTTGACTCTTAGGACGCGCAGCCTGGCCATAAGGCAGGATGGACCCTGCTGTTTGGGATCATGCGAGGAGTCTGATGGCGGAGCAGGAGCCGACGAGCCCCAACGGCGCTGATGCATTTGCGCCGGACGAGGGTTACCCCGCCGGCAGTCCGGCGAGTCGGCCCAAGTACACCCGAGTGCTGCTCAAACTTGGCGGCGAGATGTTCGGCGGCGGGCAGGTCGGGCTGGATCCCGATGTGGTCGCGCTGGTCGCCCGCCAAATCGCCGAGGTCGTTCGTACCGGTGTTCAGATCGCCGTCGTCATCGGCGGCGGCAACTTCTTCCGCGGTGCGCAGCTTCAGCAACGCGGCATGGAGCGCACTCGTTCGGACTACATGGGGATGCTCGGCACTGTCATGAATAGCCTTGCGTTGCAAGACTTTTTAGAAAAAGAGGGCATCGTCACCCGGGTCCAAACCGCGATCACGATGGGCCAGGTTGCCGAGCCCTACATCCCGCTGCGAGCGCGGCGCCACCTGGAAAAAGGACGCGTGGTGATTTTCGGTGCCGGCATGGGGCTGCCGTATTTCTCGACCGACACCACGGCCGCGCAGCGGGCATTAGAGATCGGCGCCGACGTGGTCTTGATGGCCAAGGCGGTCGACGGCGTCTTCGCTGAGGATCCGCGAGTAAATCCCCGCGCCGAACTGCTCACCGCGATCACACATCGGGAAGTCATCGACCGAGGCCTGCGGGTGGCCGATGCAACCGCCTTCAGTTTGTGCATGGACAATGGCATGCCGATTCTGGTGTTCAACCTGCTGACCGACGGCAATATTGCTCGCGCGGTCGCGGGTGAGAAGATCGGAACGCTGGTCACCACCTGACGGGAGCGGCGCAGACACGCGCTGCGACCACGCAGAGTGCGATGAGGAGGAGCGGGGCAGAGATGATTGACGAGACCCTCTTCGATGCCGAAGAGAAGATGGAGAAAGCGGTATCGGTCAGTCGTGACGACTTGTCCACCATCCGGACCGGCCGCGCCAATCCCGGCATGTTCTCCCGCATCGTTATCGACTACTACGGTTCGGCCACCCCGATCACCCAGCTTGCCAGCATTAACGTTCCCGAAGCGCGCTTAGTGGTCATCAAGCCCTACGAGGCGAGCCAGCTCGGGCCCATCGAGACGGCGATTCGCAACTCCGACCTGGGCCTGAATCCGACCAACGACGGCACGCTGATCCGGGTCGCGGTGCCCCAGCTCACCGAGGAACGCCGCCGCGAACTCGTCAAGCAAGCCAAGTCCAAGGGCGAAGACGCCAGGGTCTCGGTGCGCAACATCCGCCGCAAGGCGATGGAGGAATTGCATCGCATCAAAAAGGAGGGCGAGGCCGGCGAGGACGAGGTCGCCCGCGCAGAGAAGGACCTGGACAAGACCACACATCAGTACGTGACCCAGATCGATGAGCTGGTCAAGCACAAAGAAGGCGAGCTGCTGGAGGTCTAACGGCCCTCAGCAAACGACGGCCGTGGCAGAAACGGATACCGGCGCAGACAGCCCGGCTGAGGGTGCGGTGCCGGAGCCCTTGGCGAAGGGGCAGAAGAAGCCGAAGAAGTCTCGGGCCGGCCGAAACCTCCCGGCTGCGATCGCGGTCGGGGCGGCTATCGGCCTCACGATCATCGCGATCTTGATATTCGATCGATACCTGTGGGTCCCACTGGTCGCCGCCGCCATTGCGATGGCGACCCATGAGGTGGTGCGGCGGCTGCGTGCGGCCGGTTACGTCATACCGATCATTCCGCTGCTGATCGGCGGACAAGCCATGGTGTGGTTGACCTGGCCGTTTCACGCGGCCGGCGCGCTGGCCGGATTCGGCGCCACGGCCGTGGTGTGCATGTTCTGGCGGCTAGCGCTCACCGGCACGCCCGCGTCGGATGGCTCCACCAGTGCCGACTCTTCGCCGAACTTCCTGAGGGACGTGGCGGCCACCGTCTTCTTGGCCGCCTGGGTGCCGTTGTTCGCGTCATTCAGTGTGCTGCTGGTCTATCCCGACGACGGATCGGGGCGGGTGTTTTGCCTGATGATCGGCGTGGTCGCTTCGGACGTTGGCGGCTACGCGGTGGGCGTGCTGTTCGGCAAGCATCCGATGGTGCCGTCGATCAGCCCGAAAAAGTCCTGGGAGGGACTTGCCGGTTCGCTGTTGTTGGGGGTCACCGCGACCGCGCTGACGGCGGTCCTCCTGGCTCACAAACCCATCTGGGTCGGGGTGCTGCTGGGCTTCACCTTGGTCGCCACCGCGACCTTCGGCGACTTGGTGGAATCACAAATCAAGCGTGACCTGGGCATCAAGGACATGGGCCGGATTCTGCCCGGCCACGGCGGGCTGATGGACCGACTGGATGGAGCCTTGCCCTCGGCGGTTGCGACCTGGATCGTCCTGACGCTGGTGCCCTGACCGCCGCTGCCAGTGCGCGGAGGGCCGATACTGGTCGTGAGATGAAGCAAGAATTGGTATTCGACGCACCGCGCCGCGGGCTGCCGCCGCGGCACCTGGCCGACCTCGACGAGGCCGAGCGCGTCGACGCCGTCGCGGCGCTGGGCCTGCCGCCGTTTCGCGCCAAACAACTCGCCCACCAATACTACGGTCGGCTGATCGCCGACCCCCAGCAGATGACCGACCTGCCGGCTGCGGTCCGCGGTCAGGTCGGCGAGGCCCTTTTTCCGAACCTGCTGACTGCCACCCGGGAAATCGCTTGCGACGCAGGCCAAACCCGCAAGACGCTGTGGCGGGCGGCCGACGGCAGCACCTTCGAGTCGGTACTGATGCGTTACCCGCAGCGCAACACCGTCTGCATTTCGTCGCAGGCCGGCTGCGGGATGGCGTGCCCGTTCTGCGCTACCGGCCAGGGTGGTCTGACGCGAAACCTGTCGACCGCCGAGATCGTGGAACAAGTACGTGCGGCGGCCGCGGCGGTGCGGGACGACTGGGGAGACCGGTTGTCGAATGTGGTGTTCATGGGGATGGGGGAACCGTTGGCCAACTACGCCAGGGTGCTCGGCGCGGTTCGCCGCATCACGCAGGGTTTCGGGATTTCGGCGCGATCGGTCACGGTGTCGACGGTCGGACTGGCCCCGGCGATCCGCAAACTTGCCGACGAGCGGCTCGGGGTGACGTTAGCGCTGTCGCTGCACGCCCCGGACGACGAATTGCGCGACACGCTGGTGCCGGTCAACAACCGGTGGAAGATCGGCGAAGCGCTCGATGCGGCTTGCTATTACGCCGACGTGACGGGCCGGCGAGTTTCGGTGGAATACGCGCTGATTCGCGACGTCAACGACCAGCCGTGGCGCGCAGATCTGCTGGGCAAGCGGCTGCATCGCGTTCTGGGTCCGCTGGTGCACGTGAACCTCATCCCTCTGAACCCGACGCCCGGCAGCGATTGGGACGCCAGCCCGAAGCCCGCGCAGCGCGAGTTCGTCCGGCGCATCCGCGCCGCCGGGGTGCCTTGCACGGTGCGAGACACCCGCGGTCGTGAGATCGCAGCCGCGTGTGGCCAGCTCGCCGCCGGCGGCTGAGCACACCCGCGTGAACCGGACGATAGGCGCGCGCGTCTCCACTGTGTAGGTCAGCAAAGGAGACGAGCAAATGAGAGTCCGACTCTTGCTTGGAAGATTGGCGCTCGGCCTAGCCGCTGCCGCCTTGGTTTTTGGGCTGAGCAGCGCGCCGCGGGCGCTGGCGGCCGACGATCGTTTGCAGTTCAGCGGGACCACACTGTCCGGTGCGCCCTTCAGCGGTGCAGGCTTATTGGGAAAGCGCGCGGTGCTGTGGTTTTGGACGCCGTGGTGTCCATTCTGCAACGGCGAAGCACCTAGTCTAAGCCAAGTGGCCGCCGCTAATCCGGGAGTCACGTTCGTCGGCGTCGCGGCGCACTCCGACGTTGCGGCGATGCAGAACTTTGTCTCGAAGTACCACCTGAACTTCACCAATCTCAATGACGCCGACGGCTCGATCTGGGCCGCCTACAACGTGCCCTGGCAGCCGGCGTGGGTGTTCTACAACTCCGACGGGTCATCCGCGTTTGTAAACAACCCCACGGCGGCGATGTCGCAGCAGGAGTTGGCCGACCGGGTGACGACGCTGAAGTAGCTCATTCGTGGAGCCACTCGTGGACCAAGGCCTCATCAGCTTGGCGTTCGCTGCCGGATTGGTCGCGGCACTGAATCCCTGCGGGTTTGCCATGCTGCCCGCCTACCTCGTTCTGGTGGTACGCGGGGAGGGCGCCAACGGCCCGGGATTGGCCGCGGTCGGCCGGGCGTTGGCGGCCACCGGCGGGATGGCCCTGGGATTTTTGACGGTGTTCGGGCTGTTCGGAGCGCTCACCATATCGGCGGGCACCACCGTGCAGCGGTACCTGCCGTATCTGGTCGTGGTGATCGCCATTGTGCTTGTCGCCCTGGGTATTTGGCTTCTGCTAGGTCGAGAGCTGACGGTATTGTCCTCCCGGTATCCGGGCGGCCGATGGGCTCCGACTGCTCGACTTGGGTCCATGTATGGCTACGGCGTGAGCTATGCGATCGCCTCGCTGTCATGCACGGTGGGCCCGTTTTTGGCGGTCACCGCCGCCGGCTTGCGCCGTGGCTCGCTGATCGGGAGCGCGTCAATCTATCTCGGCTACATCACCGGTCTCACCCTGGTCATCGGTGTGCTGGCGGTTGCCGCAGCGGTCGCGAGTTCGGCGGTGGTGAATCGGCTACGGCGAATCTTGCCGTACGTCAATCGGATCAGCGGGGTGGTGCTGGTCGTTGTTGGGCTCTATGTGGGTTACTACGCCCTCTACGAGATCCGGCTGCGTACCGCCGACGGCCTCACGCCCGATACGTTCCTCGCCACGATCGGCCGCATACAGGGCGCGGCTGCCGGGTGGGTGCATCAGCACGGTGCATGGCCGTGGATGCTGGCGTTCGCGGTGCTGGTGGTGTGTGCACTAGTCGCCGCAGGCCGCCGACGTACGGCGCTACCTGAGCCAGCCGCGTCGGCGTCCCCACCAGTCACGCACGACGAAAAACAGCACCACGGCCGCGAAGCCGATCAAGTACAAGTTCTCGATGCGGCCGACATGGTTGCCGTCCAGCATCGCCAGCAACAGGCCGGCGATGCATAGCCCCACGATGCGCCAGTTGCGGTGGTTGATTCTGCTCCAGCCCCAATGTGCGGACGGCACATCAGCGACGTCGACCCCGCTGCTGTAGCGCTCCACCTCGGTACTGGCCACGGCGACTCCTCCGCTCGAAATAATCAACGCTTCGACATTCTGGCATACAGAGATTTGTCGGGGACCTCGGCGGCGCTGGCACAATAAGTGGGTGACTCCCCACGTGGACGGCCGTCGGAGGGTCTTGGTGCTGGGCAGCACCGGCTCTATCGGCACCCAGGCGTTGGAGGTCATCGCCGCCAACCCGGATCGGTTCGAGCTGGTCGGCCTCGCCGCCGGCGGCGGGCATCCGGAGCTGCTCGCCCGGCAGCGCGCCGAAACCGGCGTAACCAATGTCGCCGTCGCAGACGAGCGCGCCGCGCACGCCATCGGCGACGTCACCTACCGCGGGCCCGAGGCGGTCACCGGGCTGATCGAGAACACCGAGGCCGACATCGTGCTCAACGCGCTGGTCGGCGCGCTCGGGCTACAGCCCACGCTGACAGCGCTGGCGTCGGGTGTCCGGCTGGCCCTGGCCAACAAGGAGTCCCTGATCGCCGGCGGTCCGCTGGTGCTGCAGGCCGCCCAGCCGGGCCAGATCGTGCCGGTGGACTCCGAACACTCCGCGCTGGCTCAATGCCTGCGGGGCGGCTCGCCAGACGAGGTCGCCAAGCTGGTGCTCACTGCCTCAGGCGGGCCGTTCCGCGGCTGGTCGGCCGCCGACCTCGAGCACGTCACACCCGAGCAGGCCGGCGCGCATCCGACCTGGTCGATGGGGCCGATGAACACCTTGAACTCGGCGTCGCTGGTCAACAAGGGCCTTGAGCTGATTGAAGCCCATCTGCTGTTCGGCATCCCCTACCGGCGCATCGAGGTCGTCGTGCACCCGCAGTCGATCGTGCATTCGATGGTGACGTTCACCGACGGCTCGACGATTGCGCAGGCCAGCCCGCCCGACATGAAACTGCCCATTGCGCTGGCGCTGGGCTGGCCGGACCGGGTTCCTGCGGTGGCGCCGGCCTGCGACTTCTCCACCGCATCGAGCTGGGATTTCGAGCCGCTGGACAACAAGGTTTTTCCGGCCGTCGAGCTGGCCCGACAGGCCGGTGAGGCGGGCGGCTGCATGACCGCGGTGTACAACGCCGCCAACGAAGAGGCGGCCGAGGCATTCCTGGCCGGTCGGATCGGCTTCCCGGCCATCGTGCGCACGATCGCCGAGGTCCTGAGCGCCGCCGACCAATGGAGCGCCGCACCCGCTACCGTGGAAGACGTACTCGACGCGCAGCGCTGGGCCCGCGAACGGGCCGAGCATGCGGTCACACAGGAGGTTCTACCAACGCGATGATGTTCGTTATCGGCATCGTGCTGTTCGCGCTCGCCATCCTGATCTCGGTGGCGTTGCACGAATGCGGTCACATGGGGGTCGCGCTTGCGACCGGGATGAAGGTGCGCCGCTATTTCGTCGGCTTCGGCCCGACGCTGTGGTCGACAAGCCGCGGCGAGACGGAGTATGGCGTCAAGGCCATCCCGGCCGGCGGGTTCTGCGATATCGCGGGCATGACGTCGGTCGAGGAGCTCGCGCCGGACGAGCATGACCGCGCGATGTACAAGCAGAAGACCTGGAAGCGGGTCGCGGTGTTGTTCGCCGGTCCTGGCGCGAACTTCATCATCGGCTTGGTGCTGATCTACGCCATCGCAGTCATGTGGGGACTGCCGAACCTGCATCCCTCCGCAGTCATCGGTCAAACCGCTTGTGCAGCTTCGGAATACAAGCAAGGCCAGTTCGACAAGTGCGCCGGAGACGGACCGGCGGCCGCTGCCGGAATCCGAGCCGGCGACGTGGTACTCAAGGTCGGCGACACCCCGGTTACCGACTTCTCCGACATGGCCGCCGCAGTGCAGAAACTGCACGGCACCGTTCCGATCGTGATCATGCGCGACGGCCAAACAATGACCAAATACGTCGACATCACGCAGCGGCAGCGCTGGGTGCCCGACAGCAACGGCGGCACCAAGCCGTCGACGATCGGGGTGATGGGCGTAGTGGGCTCCGCACCCGGGCCGACCCAATACAACGTGATCACCGCGGTACCGGCCACGTTCACCTTCACCGGCAATCTGTCGGTTCTGCTGGGCAAGTCGCTGGTCGCCATCCCGACCAAAATCGGCGCGCTGGTGCACGCGATCGGCGGAGGGCAGCGTTCCCTCGATACGCCGATCAGCGTCGTCGGCGCCAGCATCATCGGTGGCGATACCGTCGACCATGGCGTCTGGATGGCGTTCTGGCTGTTCTTGGCGCAGCTGAACTTCATCCTGGGTGTCATCAACTTGCTGCCGTTGCTGCCGTTCGACGGCGGGCACATCGCGATCGCGGTATTTGAAAAGCTGCGCAATATGGTCCGGTCGGCTCGCGGCATGGTCGCCGCAGCGCCTGTCAACTACCTCAAGCTGATGCCCGCTACCTACGTAGTGTTGGTCCTGGTCGTCGGCTACATGCTATTGACCGTCACCGCCGACGTTGTCAACCCGATTAGGTTGTTCCAGTGACCACAGGTCTGGGTATGCCCGCAGCCCCGGCGCCCACGCTGGCGCCGCGACGCAAGACGCGGCAGCTGATGGTCCGCGATGTGGGGGTGGGCAGCGATTACCCGATTTCAGTGCAGTCGATGTGCACCACCAAGACACACGACATCAACTCGACCCTGCAGCAGATCGCCGAGCTGACCGCTACCGGCTGCGACATCGTCCGGGTGGCTTGCCCACGCCAGGAAGACGCCGACGCGCTGCCGGCGATCGCCAAGAAAAGCCAGATCCCGGTCATCGCCGACATCCATTTCCAGCCTAAGTACATCTTCGCCGCGATCGATGCCGGCTGCGCTGCGGTGCGGGTAAACCCCGGCAACATCAAGGAATTCGACGGCCGGGTCGGCGAGGTCGCGAAGGCCGCGGGCGCGGCAGGAATCCCGATCCGCATCGGCGTCAACGCCGGCTCGCTGGACAAGCGGTTCATGGAGAAGTACGGCAAGGCCACGCCGGAGGCGCTGGTCGAGTCGGCGCTGTGGGAGGCCTCGCTGTTCGAGGAGCACGGCTTCGGCAACATCAAGATCAGCGTCAAGCACAAC
>NZ_JBAUZA010000341.1:0-8605 GCF_049585075.1 Mycobacterium sp. | reverse complement strand
GTGCTCGCCCGCAACCGGCCCCGAGCCGCAGTGAATAACCACCGGCGTTCCGGCGTCCTCGATGACGCCCCAAACGTGATCGAGCAGCGGGTCGTTCGGACTGTAGCGACCTACCTGGACATGGGCTTTGAAGACCTGGATCCCGTCACCGATCGCCGCCTTGACGTAATCCGCGGCATCCGGCTCGGGATAAAACGTCGCGGTGGCAAGGCAATCCGGAGTCGACCGGGCGAACTGGGCAGCCCATTGATTGAGCCACGCCGCCATCTGCGGCTTGTGCGGGTAGACCAGCGCGGTGAATCCCCGTACACCGAACTGCCGCAGCATCTCTACTCGTTGGGATTCGGCTGCCCGATAGATAATCGGCCATTCACGACCTACCAGCGGGCCGGCGGAGTCGAAGTAATGCCACACCTTATCCATCACCGATTTCGGCATGAAATGAGTGTGCACATCGATCACACCGGGCAGGCCCAGCCCCGACCAGAACTGCCGGACCTCCGCAGCCTCGTCTTCGTCGGCCATCACCCATCCTCAACTTCGTCACGCAAACAGCAAGTAATACGGTTTGTCTATACCAGGCGCTATGCAGGCTGCTGATCAGGAGGATCGACATGTGGGATCCAGACGTCTACCTGACCTTCGCCGACGACCGCGCCCGTCCGTTCTACGACTTGCTGGGCCGGGTGGGCGCCCAGCAGCCACGGCGAGTGGTCGACCTGGGCTGCGGCCCGGGCAACTTGACGCTGGAGCTGGCCCGACGCTGGCCGGACGCGGTAGTCGAAGGGATAGACAGCTCACCGGAGATGGTCGCCGCCGCGTGCGAGCGCGGCGTGGACGCGACCGTTGGAGACCTGAGAACCTGGACCCCTCAACCCGATACGGATGTGGTCCTGAGCAATGCCGCGCTACATTGGGTGCCCGAACGCGACGAGCTGATAGTCCGGTGGGCGGAACAACTGGATGCCGGAGCGTGGATCGCGATTCAGATGCCCGGCAACTTCGAGACCCCGTCGCATTCGGCGTTGCGCGCCGTCGCGCGTCGCGAACCATTCGCAAAGACGCTGCGCGACACTCCGTTTCGGTTGGGAAACGTGGTTTACACGCCGGCGCACTACGCGGCGCTGCTGATCGACGCCGGGTGCACCGCCGACGCCTGGGAAACCACCTACCTTCACCAGCTGACCGGCGAGCATCCGATCTTGGATTGGATCAGCGGCACCGCGCTGCTGCCGGTGCGCGAACGGCTCAATGAACAGGAATACCAACAGTTTCGAGAGGAGCTCATCCCGCTGCTCGCCGACGCCTATCCGCCCCGGCACGACGGGACCACGTTCTTTCCGTTTCGGCGGGTGTTCGTCGTCGCGAAGGTTGGCGGCTGATCTACCGGCTACTGCGGCAGCCCCAGTCGCTGCGCGTCGGCGCGATAGCGATCCACCCACTCGTCGGAGCGTTGATCGGCCTGGCGTTCCAGCACCGGCGCCGGAGCCAGCCGCGGATCCTGGCCGACGGCTTCCAGCACCGTGGCGACGATCGAGGTCAAATTGCGCCAGAGCACCGGATAGGCCACGTCAATCGGTTCGATGCGCTCTTCGGCCAACCAATTACGCCAGCCTTCCTCTTGCGCCCGCATCATCGTGACGATGTGACCGATGGCGCCGGCGTGGTAGGCGGCCTGCGAGTCACGCTCGGGGTCGGGGCGGCCTCGCCACACGCGAGTCTGCACCGCCCGCCAAAACGACACCGCCTGTGAAATCACGTCGGGCCGGTGGACATGCACATACACCGGCTCGCTTCCGATCACGTCTCGAATCGCCGTCCGCAGATTGTCACCGCTGCGATCTGGTAATCTTGCCGCCCGCTGCTGTAGCAGTGGTGTCTGGTTCCACATAAGTTTGCCGCCCCAGATGCCGTTGGGTGTTCGGCCGGAGCTGCGGATGTGCTCGCGCCAGGCGACGGACGAAGCGGTGTCCGGGGTGCCCGGGTCTAGCGGATCGAGCAACCGCAGGATCGTCTCGTCATCGACGTCGGCGAACCACTCCCGCGGCTGGGGCGCCATTCCTGTCGTCGGCAGGTACTGAAAGAACTCCTGCGGCTCGCCGGCGCTGCCGGTTGCGCGCAACGACTCGACCAGCAGCGTGCTGCCACAACGCTGCGACGCGAGCACGAGATACGACGTGGGATGCGCGGACACTAGCTGAGCCTAACTGCACCTGACGGCATGGTATCGATGCGTATTACCTTCACGCTGAACGCAACTATTGCTCGACGTGTTTGACTTCGTCTTCGATGCCGCGGTCGACCGCGATCGCCGAGCGACTGGTTGGTGTCTTCTCGTGGATCTGCAAATACGTCTCGGTATAGCGAGCAGCAATGCGGCTTCCGGCGAAGTCGGATGGTATGACGTCGCCGGTCTGCTGTCGCCAATCATGCAGCCGGACCGCGAGATCGGCGGCGATCGCATCGGCATCGTCGAGACCGTCTCCGGCCAATAAGTTCTTGGTCTCGGTGGGATCTGCGCGCAGATCATAGAGTTCGCGTTCCGGGCGGGGTTCCGTGACCAGCGGAGCGACCGCGTGGCCGGACGGGCTTTCTTCAATATCCCAGGGCAGATCCAGTATCGGCCGGTGCGCATAATTCTCGATGTAGCTGAAGTCTTTCGTTCGGATCGCGCGGATCGGATCAAACGAGTCGTGATAGGTCTTGGTGGTGTACACATGATCTCGTACCGGTGCGGCGCCGTCCGGCGCAAGCAGCGCCCGCGCATGGGAGATGCCCTCGACGTCGTCTGGCTCGGCTACCCCGAGGAGGTCCAGTAGCGTCGGGAGGAGATCTACCCCGCTGAAGAGCTCGTCGTAAATCCTTGGGGCTATTGCCATCCCGGTGGGCGGGCGGATGATCATCGCGATACCGGTTCCAGCCTCGTAGAGTGTGGATTTCGCGCGCGGGAAGGCCGCACCATGATCGGTGAGGAAGACCACCCAGGTGTTGGCGTCGTGCCCGGTACCGGCAAGCGTATCCAGTATCTGGCCGACTGCCGCGTCGGCCGTTGCGATGGATCCGTAGAAATCGGCCAGATCCTGACGCACCTCAACGGTATCGGGCAGATAGTCCGGCGTATCAACAGCGGCGGCGTCGGCCGGTTCGTAGCGATCCCGAGGATAGGGGCGGTGCGTCTCGAAAAAGCCGGCCGTCAATAGAAAAGGTCGACGTTCGTCATGGTCCTGCAGCCATTGCTGCGCCTGTTCCACCACGTATTCGCAGTAGGAGTTCGACACATCGAACTCGTCGAAACCGAGTCTCGATGGGTACGAGGTCTCATGCTGCATACCGAAAAGCACAGAATACCAACCGTATTCGGACAGGATGTGCGGCAGCGTACGGACACCCGAGCGGTACTCCCAGCCATGGTGCGCGAGACCGACCAGTCCGTTGCTCTGTGGATAGCGCCCGGTGAACAGTGATCCTCGTGAAGGCGAGCACAGCGGCGCGGTGGCATGCGCTCTGGTGAACAAGATGCCCTCGCTGGCCAGTTGGTCCAGCCTCGGGCTCGAAACGTCGGGGTGACCATAGACACCGAGATAGCGGCCAAGGTCGTGCCAATGCACCAGCAGCACATTGTCACGGCGGTGGTTTGTTGCCTCCTGGTCGCCGATTACCGTCACCTCCTCAGATTTGCGGGCTCCGTCGACGTTATCGGCAGCGATGTTTTGGTGATGACGGTGGGGGATGCTTGCCGCTAGCGACTCACCAATGCGGTGGCGGATATCCGCCGGGGCCGGGCGGGCCCTGTTGAGGCGGTGGCGGCTGACCATACGGCCATTGCCCCCCGCCCTGAACACTTCCTGGCGGCGGGCCACCGGTCCACTTCGGCGGCATGCCCAAAGTCATCCGGAATGCCGGGACCAACATGAGGCCACCGGCGGCCGCGATCACAAATCCCGCGATCAGGTCGTAGGTGATGCGACCGGTAGCGCCGTAGCGGGCTTCGCACGCGATCGACAGCACCAGCATGACAATTCCGCCGCCGAGGATGAGGAATTGTCCCAGCTGCTTTCGGAGGAAAAGCATTACCGCGCCGGCAGCGGCAGCGATGCCGGCGGCGATGATGAGGAACAAGCATGTCACCAGAACCGCGGGCACGCTGGGAACCATATTTTCGATCTGCTGCCGGCACAGGGTGGAGTACTCACCGCCGAATCGTTTACAGATGTCGGATGCACGATTGACAGCGCTGCTCAGGTTTATCCAGAGCGTCAGGGTAAGGATGGCGCCGAGCAGTCCGAGCAGCCCGATGGCGGCAAAGGTGACCCCGCTGATGGTCTGCTGCGAACTTGGCGGGGCTGCAGGCGCGCCGTAGCTGGCCCATGCCGGTTGCTGACCGTAACCGGGCTGCGGATAGCCAGGTCCAGGTGGAGGCGTCGCCGGGTAATCGGGGTAGGGCGGTTGCTGCTCGTGGCTGCCATGCCCCGGCTGGTGCCTCGAAGGATCGTCCGGTGAACTGCCCCACTGCGGAGGGAAACCTGGCGGAGGAGTTGACACCCCGGCATCGTAACCGCGATTCACCAAGCGTTAGGCGACTGCTGGGCGATCCGATGGAGTTTGCGAATGGCAAGTGCGTTTGTCAGCAACGAAATCCAATTCACCAACAGCGCCGACGTGGGACTCCACCACCCGGCCGTCAGGTTGTGGATCTGTGCAGACCGGTAGGTCCGTTCACATTCGGCCAGTGTTCCGGAGATGCGGTAGGAGCGGCTCTGCCACAGCACAATCATGCCGGTGTGCTTCACCAGCGAGATCGAAAACGGCCCGGCGTTGCCCGGCTGTGGCGGCGGTAAGTACTGCGGCGCAGCGGGATACGGTGCCGGCGGCGGGTACCAATAGCCGGGCTGCGGCGGGTAGGACATGGCGTTCTCCCAGGCTTCCATGGTCTATGCGCTCGGCAGGATTACTCGACGCCGCGAGCGGTAACCCGGCCGAACCGGATAGCCGCCGTGTGCGGCCAGCGAGCGCAGCTGGCGCATTGCGAAGTCGCGACCGCGTCCGGCCTCGGGGATCACGACGCCTCCCCACAGCCCTTCGGCGCCGGGTGTTTCCCAGGCTTCCCGAGCGCACAACCAGCGCGCCGGGCATGCACGGCATAACGCCTTCGCCTCCTCGTCCGGATGGGTGGTCCAACGCTCCGGGTCGGTCGTGCAGACCGGAACGAACTCCTCGGTCGGTGCCGTCAGCGGCGCGACGGTTGCAGTCATTGCCTTTCCCCTTCTTTGCGGCGCACCCGCGCCGCTAATGCTACGACTGTAATCGAAGCGGTAGCGATGTGCAACGGTTTTATCGAAGGAACGCTACGTATTGGGTTGATAGAGGCGTACCGCGGCTCGCATAAATGCCTGTGACATGCCCAAACAGCCGCGTCTGTAGTGCTATGATTAGCGGGCCGACCAGGCGCAGGCGTCGCCGATTCCCGTTGGAAAGCGAAGCGCTATTCGTACCGGCGCGCACTAGGCGTCGCAGGAAAGATGTAGCATCTCTTCGAACTGGCGGGCCGGAAACGGATGTGCAGCTGAAGGGAGCGTGGCGTGACAACTGGCCAGGCTGCGTCAGCACCCGGGCCGACCCTGGCGGTACGGATCGGATCTGAATCGCACACTCTCGACCCGGTCGCCGGCGTCGCCGTCATCGGCAGAGATTCCGGGGCGACAGTCCGGGTCAATGACGACCGCATCTCGCGCTCGCATGTTCGGTTGGAGCCGCGCCGCGACGGCTGGCAGGCCTTCGACACCAGCACCAACGGGATGTTCGTCGATGGCGTCCGTCGAAGCTCTGCGCTGATCACTGGTCCAACGACTATTCATTTGGGAGCTGCGGATGGTATTCCAGTGAGCCTCGTGCCCAGCGATCCGACCGAAGCGACGGCGGTGGTTACCTCGATCGACGCTGATTTTGATGACGACGAGAAGTGGGAGGAGCTGGCCGAGACCGATCCCGATGTGGCGCGGGCCGGCCGAGCGGTCGCCGCACGTCGACGCGAACTCGACATCACCCAACGCAGCCTGGCCAGAGACAAAGTCATCAACGCCGGCACCCTGATCGCGTTCGAGAAAGGTCGTAGCTGGCCTCGCCGCGGAACGCTGGCCAAGCTGGAAGAAGTGCTGAATTGGCCGCCCGGCACCATCACCCGCATCCGGAATGGGGGTGCGGCGGCCCAGGGCGGCGACGCGACCGAGGTGTTGACCGACACGGTCCAGGCCCCGTTGATGGCCGAGGCCGTCGAGCTCGCCATGCATGCGATCGCCACGGCGCTCGACGCGCTACCCAAGGACTCGCAGCCCGAGTTCGCTGACAAAGCCAGCCCGATTCTCGCCGACCTACGCAAGCTCGAGGCGGTGGCGTCCAACGCTGCCCGCAATGCCAGGGGCGCGCCGTCGGTGGTGCTCGCCCTTAGTTCCGTGCGCCGGGCCTACAACGACCTGATGCTGCGCGCCGCGCGATCGCCGTCGGCCACTTTGGGGCAGCGGCTCTACGGGGTGCGCCATCGGGCCGAACTGAGCATCGACGAGGCCGCCAACGCCGCCGGGGTCCCCACCGCCGTCGTTCAAGATGCCGAGTCGGAGCGTCCCGTTCCTGCCGGCGCCGCAGCGGCGATCGAGACGCTTATCGCGCAACTGGCGATGAGCTGACCCCCGGCTCGTTGCCCCAGCCGTTTTCCGAGACGAATTCGGCGAGCGGTCGGCCCAACGCCCAGCCGTCCAATTCCAGCGACGGTCGATCCGGAAATTCGGGGACGGGCCCAACGCACAGGATCGCCACCGGCTCGGCATCCGCAGGCATGGCCAGCAAAGCCGCCAGCCTCGCCGGATCGAACAGCGATACCCACCCCATGCCGAGGCCTTCGGATCGTGCTGCCAGCCAAAGGTTTTGGATCGCGCATGACACCGATGCAAGATCCATCTGGGGCATGGTGCGACGGCCGAAGACGTAACTGTCTCTGCCGTCGCACAGCGCCACCACCAGCAGTTCGGCGCAATCGAGAATGCCTTCGACCTTCAGCGCCAAAAACTCTTGCGCCCGTTGGCCCAGCGCGTCAGCGGTCAGTAGCCGCTCCTCGTCGACCAGGGCGTGGATGCGTCGTCGTAGCGAATCGTCGGTGATCCGGATGAACCGCCACGGCTGCATCAACCCCACATTGGGCGCGGCGTGCGCGGCCTGCAGTAGCCGCGCCATCACTTCCTCCGGCACGGTGCTGCCAGGCACGAACCGGCGCATGTCGCGTCGTTCGGAGATCACCCGGTACACCGCTTGCCGCTCCTCCGGAGTAAACGCGTGATCGCCCACATAGCCATCGTAGGAACCGTCGGGCGCGAAGCGGCGAACCGAGGCCCCAACGTGTCTGCCAGACTGGCTTCGGCGAAAGGGATCGGCCCCATGAAAATTCCTGATTCACTCGACGAATTGCCCACCAATGGCACTCGCGGACGCGTCTACGGCGAGCCCTATAAGACAGCGGATGGCGGCACGATAATCACCGTCGCCAAGGTCCGCGGCGGCAACTCGACCCCGGTCGGTGTGTTCGCCGTCCACGGCGGCAACGTGAAGTGGGTGGCGGCGGTCGACGAGAACCGGATCGCGCTAATCGGGGTGATCACCGGGCTGATAGCAGCGGTGCTCGCCTGCGTGGCACTGGTGCGTCGACCGCCGTGGCCCGACTTGTCGGCGACGTCGCATGCCTGGCTGCGACACTGACCGTTACGGCCGGTAGGTGACCCCGACCGCGCGGAAAACGTATTCAGGTGGCATGTCGAAATTCAGTGATCGGCGTGGTAACCCGGCGAGGACGTCGCCGGGAAGGGCGATCTTGTAGTGCAGTGATAGATGTCCGGTGAACGCTTCGTCCACCTGGCTGACATCGATATCAACTTGCAGTCCCGCCGAGGAGAGGTCCGCGGTTGCCGCGCCGGACTGCGGCGCGTCCCAACGGACGTCGACGGTGGGGCCCGCCAGTTTGGGTAGCGACGACAGGGTTGCCAGCACGCGTTGTTTTGTCAGCGCCACCGACCCGACGTAGCTGGCGACGCTGTGCGCCGAACGCAGACCAGGGATCGCGCCGCTGAATCGTCGGGTGACTGCGACGTAATCAGCGACGTAGATCAGCCCCTCCGCCTCGACCTTGGCGCGCACGTCGCGTGGCAGCTTGCCGATGCCGAAAAGCTTGCGGACGAAGACGGGCATCAGTGCCTAGCGTCGCCTTCGTTGTCATCGTCGGGATTCTGATCAGGGGCGAGTATTCGCCGGGAGGCGACGGGCTTGCCCGCCACCCGCTTCACCACCTCGGGCGCGGTCGGTGGAGCGACGATGCGTCCTTGCACCGGTGCGCCGTTCTTGACCGAAGGCGCCACAATGCGTTTGGTGTCGGGCTTGCTTTCGCCTCCCGACCCGCCGGCGCCGGCCATCGCGCCCGGCGGCATCATCGGCATGCCGGCCATGCCGCCTCGAGGACCACCTGCCGACTCCGGTGGAGCCGCAGGCACCGGCGCGGAGGTTGCCGACGATGCGGGAACGGTACTGGCTGACGGAGTTGGCGGCGGTCCGAGCTGTGCGGCTGGAG
>NZ_JBAUZA010000340.1:0-2885 GCF_049585075.1 Mycobacterium sp. | reverse complement strand
CGTTCGATGTGCACGGTCTCGACGAGGCGGCAGAGACGAGGCTGCCCACCGACGACGAACTGCGCCTGATTCGCGAGGTTGTCGATCCTAAAGCATTGCGCGACCGAGAGATACGTTGATGAGACTGCGCACGCCACTCACCGAGCTGGTCGGTATCGAGCACCCGGTCGTGCAAACCGGAATGGGATGGGTGGCCGGCGCCCGGCTGGTTTCGGCGACCGCCAACGCAGGTGGACTGGGCATCTTGGCCTCGGCCACCATGACCCTCGACGAACTGACTACCGCGATCGGCAAGGTCAAGGAGGCCACCGACAAGCCGTTCGGCGTCAACATCCGCGCTGACGCGGGCGACGCTGATGACCGGGTGGATCTGATGATCCGCGAAGGCGTCAAAGTCGCGTCATTTGCGTTGGCACCTAAGCAAGAGCTGATCAGCAAGCTGAAAGATGCCGGCGCGGTGGTAATTCCGTCGGTCGGACTCGCTAAGCAGGCCCGCAAGGTAGCCTCCTGGGGCGCCGACGCGGTCATCGTGCAGGGTGGCGAGGGTGGCGGCCACACCGGGCCGATCGCCACGACGCTGCTGTTGCCGTCGGTGCTTGATGCCGTGAGCATCCCGGTGATCGCGGCAGGCGGGTTCTTCGACGGCCGCGGGCTGGCCGCAGCGTTGTCTTACGGCGCCGCCGGGGTTGCCATGGGTACGCGGTTTTTGCTCACGTCGGATTCCACCGTGCCTGACGCGGTCAAGCAACGTTATCTGCAGGCCGGATTGGACGGGACGGTCGTCACCACCCGCGTTGACGGCATGCCGCACCGCGTCTTGCGCACCGGGTTGGTTGAAAAGTTGGAAAGCGGCTCGCGGGCACGGGGATTCACCGCCGCCATGCGCAATGCGGCGAAGTTCAAAAAGATGTCACAGATGACGTGGGCTTCGATGGTTCGGGACGGCCTGGCAATGCGGCACGGCAAGGAGCTCACCTGGTCGCAGGTGGTGATGGCCGCCAACACCCCGATGTTGCTGAAAGCCGGTCTGGTCGAGGGCAACACCGACGCCGGCGTACTGGCGTCAGGCCAGGTGGCCGGCATCGTCGAGGATCTGCCGTCGTGCGCGGAGCTGATCCAGACGATCGTCGCCGACGCCGTCAAGCACCTGCAGTCAGCGTCCGGCTTCGTGCAGTGACGGATCACCCGTAGTTAGGACTCCACGACCATCAGCGTGTGGCCCGTCGGGTCGCGGAACCAGAACATCGGTGGAACCGGCTCGCCCATTCGCGATACCTGCGCATCAACGTCGACGCCGAGTTCCTTCATCGCGGCGTGGGTGGCGTCGATATCGCTGGTGGTCAGCGTGATACCGGTGATGGTCGGTTGCACCGGTCCGCTGTCCGGTGGCGGTGGAGCGAGCGCGATGCCGGTCCCGCCCTCGGGGGGGTAAACCTCGATCCACCGGTAGCCGCCGCCGAACGGCTGATCGGTTCGCTTCTCGAATCCGAGCGACTCGTAGAACGCGACCGCCTTGTCCTGCTCGATTGTCGGTACGCACACCAGGTTGATCGTCGTCAGGCCAGTCGTCGTGGTGGTCATCTTGCTCCTTCTGGTTGGGTATCTCCGTAGGCTTTCGCGATCTCCGGTGAACCTGGCCACCGGCTATAAGTGGGTGCCTGCGGCCAGCCGTCCGGTGAGTCCTGCCACTCCTCCTGACGGCCGTAGGGCAATAGGTCGATCAACGCGAACGAGTGACTCAGCTGTTCGGTGCCCCGGCCGTTGGTGTGCCAGGTGCGGTAGACCTGATCCCCGTCGCGCAGAAAGACATTCACGGCGAATCCGCTACCCGGAGGAGCGCCCACATCGGCGCCGAATGGGCTGTTGGCCGTCGAGTACCAAGTCATCTGGTTTCCCACCCGCCGCTTGTATGCGAGCGCTTCGTCGATAGGGCCTTGCGTGACGATGACGAACCTGGCGTCCCAGTTGTCCAGGAACTCTAGCCGGGTGAATTGCGAGGTGAAGCCGGTGCAGCCAGGGCACTGCCATTCTTCGCCCGGAAACCACATGTGGTTGTACACGATCAGCTGCGATTTGCCTTCGAAGACATCGGCTAGCCGAACGGATCCGTTCTCGCCCTCCAGTGTGTAATCCGGCATCGCAACCATCGGCAGCCTCCGCCGCTGCGCGGCGATCGCATCAAGCTCACGGGTCGCTGCCTTCTCCCGGACACGCAGGGCGTCTAATTCGCGCTGCCAGACGTGTTCGTCCACGACGGGCGGCAATCCTGCGGTTGTCACAACCTCCCCTTCCGCTCATGTTCACGGCGTCAACATGCTAATGTTCACACCGTACACTTCGGGCCCGAGGAGGGTCAAGGGTTGAGCAACTATCACCACGGAGATCTGCGCGCGGCGTTGATCGAGGCCGGCCTCGAACTCACCCGGGCCGGCGGGCCAGAAGCGCTGACCATCCGGGAAGCGACTCGGCGAGTTGGGGTTTCACCTAATGCTGCATACCGTCACTTCGCCGACCGCGACGCTTTGCTACAGGACGTTGCGAACTCGATCCAGCATCGGATGACGGCGCGGATGCGGACCTCGGTGCGCCGACGGGGCTCAACTGAGCTGTTGCGGGCCGTTGGCATCGGCTACATCAAGTTCGCGTTGGACGAGCCGGGGTGGTTCGCGGTCGCATTCTTCGGGGCCACCCAAGATGACGAACCAGCCAGCGCTCCGCCATATCTAGCGTTGGTCGAGGCACTCGACGCCATGGTGAATGCCGGCGCGCTGGCACCCGACAGACGCGACGGCGCCGAGTGGCCGTGCTGGTCAGCGGTGCACGGGTTCGCCGAACTGGCCCTGCGCGGGCCGCTGCGGGGCGCGAGCCGCCGACAGGTCGAGTCG
>NZ_JBAUZA010000339.1:0-3911 GCF_049585075.1 Mycobacterium sp. | reverse complement strand
GTCGAATACCACTCGCATGGGCCAGAGCCGGAAAAGTCGATCGAGGCAATTCATTCGCTGCTCTGCGCTGTGGCCGAGCAGCATTTGAGTGTCAGCTAGCCGGCCCGAAGGCGTAACGGTGGTACTGGAACGTTCGGCGCAGCGGCGGGAAAGCGCGGACCAACTGCCTCATCAGCCGGAAGACGCCCGACGCCCGGCCGAATGTGTTGGCGTCGAAGAATGTCACGGCGGACAGCAATCGAATTCCGGATACTCGGGTGGTGACGTCGGCCGGACGGTTGACGGCCCAGTGCAGGGTCGAACCGGATTGGCGCTGCAACCGGTGCGTTTTCTGCGACCGGACTATCACCCAGTTGTAGAAGTCGATCTGCAGTTCGCCCGATCCGAACCGGTCGACGACGTGTTGCAGCAAGGCGACGCCATCGTCCTCTGTCAGGTACATGCTGATGCCCTCGGCCAACAGCAATGTCGGGCGGCCAGCCGGGATTTGGTCGAGCCAGGACGGATCGGTTGCCGCAGTGGCCACCAGGTTGTAGCGCGGTCGGCTCGGAAAGACTTTCTCGCGCAGCGAGATTACCGCCGGGTAGTCGACGTCGTACCATTCCACGCCGGGCCCCGGATCCAGCCGGAAAACCCGGCTGTCCAAACCGCAGCCCAAGTGGATCACGGTCGCTTGCGGATGAGCGGCCAGGAACTGGGCGGCCCAGATGTCGAACTGGGCGGTTCGCACCGTCACCAGCGGCGTCCAGCGGTCGGTGACCTTGAGTTCGCCCCAGTCGTAGTCGATTCGGGCCACAGCATCTTTGGCGAACCCGTCGCCCAAGATCGGTTGATCCCAATCGGCATCCAATGCCTTGCAGTACAGCGTGGTCAGCATAGTCTGCGCTGGACCGCTGAGGTCGACGGAAACTTTGTCGGTCACCACGCAAAGACTACTGTGCGAGATTTGACGATGGAGGTGGCATGACGGATACGACCGGTGCCGGGGGCGGCGAACGGCCACCGCGGGTTTTGCTGCTCTATTACTCCTACACGGGGCAGTCGCAAAAGGTGCTCGAAGCGGCGGGGGAGGTGTTGCGTGCCCGTGGGTGCGAGGTGCACAAGGCCGCGATCGAATTCACCGACCCGCGTTACGCGGAGAAATTCTCTCGTTTCCCGATGCGGCGGGTGTGGCCCGACATGATGAGCGTGCTGGGGGCGCAGAAACGCGGTGAGACAGGTGAGATCAAAATTCCCGACGAGGCGCGGAACGGCGACTACGACCTGATCTGCATCGGCTCGCCGACCTGGTGGCAGACCGTCAGCATGCCGATGCGCTCCTTCCTCAAATCGGATGAGGCGCGAAAGTTGTTGTCCGGTAAGCCGTTCGCCGTTTTCGTGGTGTGCCGCCAATACTGGCGGGAAAATCTCGAAGCGGTACGTGAGCTCGCTGGGCAGCAGGGCGGCCGGTACGTCGACGAAATTCATTTCACCTATCCGGGCGACTCGCTTCGCTCCATGCTGTCGCTGACCAGCTACCTGGGTTCAGGTGAGTACCGCCAGAAATACCTGGGTCTTCGCATCCCGCCGACCAATGTGCAACCCGAGCAGTTGGAACAGACGCGGACTTTCGCGGCCCGCCTGGCGGACGGGTTGTTCGCTAAGTGATAAGGAGTTCGGTTTACTATGCCGCGTTCGTTCGATGTGTCGGCCGAGTCGCCAGCAACTGTCGAACAGGTTCATTCGGCGTTTAGCGACGAGGACTATTGGCTGGCCCGGCTTGCGACCCTTAACGGCAGCACCGCGCTGGAATCTTTAAACGTCGATGATGACCAGAGCGTGCGGGTGGTCACCACCCAGGACCTGGGCCGCGACCTGTTGCCTGGGATCGTGTCCAAGTTCTATCGCCGCGACCTGAAAGTGCGGCACACCGAGACGTGGCGACCGGTCGACGGTCAACTCCGCGGGGAGATTAGTGTCGCGGTGTTCGGTGCGCCGGGATCCGGTTCCGGTACCGCAGTAGTGGCACCGACGAAGGCCGGCTCGCGCATGACGTTTGAGGGCAGTGTGGAATTCAAAGTCCCGTTGGTCGGCGGCACGATCGAAAGTTTCATCGCGCGCGAATTCGCCCGTGGAATTCCGGACATTCCACACTTTCTCGCTAAATGGGTCACCGAGCAGGCGTGAGGCCCGTTCGGAAAACTTTGAGGTAGGAAACGACACATGACTGACGAGCCGAATTCCGCCTCTCCCTATTCCGATGCCTTCCGGTTCGCGCCAACCACGGCTGAGGCGCTCGCAGGCCTCAACATGCCCCTGCTCGACGCGATGATGACTCAGCGCGCGGTGCGACGTGTTCATCCCGACCCGGTTGACGACGCAGTGGTGTTGAAGTGCATCGAACTGGCGCTGCGCGCGCCGACCGGTGCCAACGGGCAGAACTGGGAGTTCATCGTCGTCAAGGACCGCTGCGTGATGGAGAAGCTCGCCCGCCGCTACCGCGACGGCTGGAAGTACTCCTACGGCGGGATGCTCAAAGGTGCCGGCGACCGCGACGAGTCGATAGCGAAGGTCATCCGCGCGGCCCAATGGCAGGTCGACCACTTCACCGAGGTCCCAGTCTTGGTGGTCGCCTGCCTGCGACTCACCGTTCGCGAAGGGCGCGTGCCGTTTTCGGTCATGCCTCATGCCGCCGTGTCGGGATATTGGGGGTCGATCTATCCGAGCGTGCAGAACTTGTTGCTCGCCGCTCGCGCCATGGGCCTGGGTGCGTCGCTGATCACCTTGCCGCTGTGGCGGCCAGCGCGGGCACGCAAAATTCTTCGTCTACCACGCTCGGTCACGCCGTGCTGCGTGGTGGCCCTCGGCTGGCCCCGGGGGCGTTATGGGCCGACGACGCGCAAACCGGTCGAGCAGGTGGCGCATCTCGACACCTATGGCAACCGGGTCTGGCTAAAGGCCTGATCGGCCAACGCTTTTCATAGGCGCGCCTGCCACATATGACGTTGGCCAGAGAAATATGAGTTTGCCAAGAGATCGCCCCTTCGATGATGCCGGCTGAAACTTTCTGCGATTAGCTTCAGGTGCCATTCAGCTAAGTCGACCAAGGGGGAGCGGTAGTGCACGTCGCGGGGCGCCCGTATGTCATGGCAGGTGCGGTGTTAGCGGTGGCGAGCCTCGTCGCCGTCACCCCGCTGGCCTCGGAGGCGGCACAGCTTCCTATCCGCAACATCGAGATGCGTCTGGTCGACGCCGGCGACTCTATCTTCAACATTCCCTTCAACCTGTTTCAGGAGATCGTCAACATCCCCAGCAGCGAGGTCGACGCGGTGACCTACGCCGCGCAATCGTTGTTCAACAGCGGTCCGTGGTTCGTGGTGAGTAACACGAATTTATGGGGTGTGGACCCTGGGGACCCAAGCCACTACATGTCGGTGGTGAACTTCCTCGTTCCGTTCGACGGACTCAGCGGAATCAATGCACCCGAAACCGACTTCGACGGGGGCCTTGGTCAGCAGTTGTGGGGGTTGGTCGCCGCCACGCTACCTACGAGTTCCGGCTGTGATGCGATGGACTGTTTGCCGGTGTCGCCCACCAGCCCGATCACCGGCATCAGCGGTGTCGACTGGACTCTGTGGTTGTCGCAGATCCTCACTGGCCAGCAGGAGTTTCCGCTGTTCGACAACTGGTTCAAAGTATCGTTGGATCAGCTGCTTGCTGGGTACACCTTCGATCCGGCGGCAGACGGCAGCACCGACCCGAGTGGACCGGCCTACCCAATTTTTGACAATATCCCGGGTACCGGTCCCGGCGACGCGATGCCATGGTCGGGTTTGACGTACACGCTGCAGCCGTGGGTGCCGATCGAGAACTGGATAAATGACTTGCAGGCCCCGGTCGGCGAGGACTACTTCAATGGTTTCGAGATTCCG
>NZ_JBAUZA010000338.1:0-3043 GCF_049585075.1 Mycobacterium sp. | reverse complement strand
AAGCTCATCCGCGCCGCAGTTAGCGGCCCTGGCCGACGCCGCCGAATCTGCCCCCCGGCAGGCTCGCGAGGCCTGCGAGAACAGCCTGTCGGCCGCGCTGGCGATGGTCGATCCGGCAGCGATGCAGGCGGGGCTGATCGCCGAGCTGGCCGACGCCGAAGCGCGGGTGTTGCTGGCTCGCCGATTCCACAACGACGCGGTCCGCGACACGCTGGCGCTGCGCGAAAGACGGCTGGTTCGGTTGCTGCACTTAGGTGGAACCGCCTCGCTGCCAAGCTATTTCGAGATCGCTGAGCGATCACTGTCGTTGCGTCACGGCGATCACCCCGCGGCACACCGGCGGACCTCGGCGCGGCTGGTGTTGCTCGACGAGACCGGGGCGGTGTTGCTGCTGTGCGGGTCTGACCCGGCCGCGGCGGCGGGGAGCGCACCGCGGTGGTGGTTCACCGTGGGCGGTCAGGTCGGCGACGGTGAGCCGTTGGCCAACGCCGCTGCCCGTGAGTTGGCCGAGGAGACGGGTCTGCGTGTCGCTGCGGCCGACATGATCGGCCCGATCTGGCGACGGGAAGCGGTGTTCGACTTCAACGGCTCGGCGATCCACAGCGAGGAATTCTTCTTCGTCCACCGGACCCAACGGTTCGAGCCGTCCACCACTGGGCGGACCGAGCTGGAGAACCGCTACATCCACTGCCACCGCTGGTGTGACGCTGCTGACATCGCCGATCTGGTTGCTGCCGGCGAGACGGTGTACCCGCTGCAGCTCGCCGAACTGCTCGCCGAGGCGATTGCGCTGGCCGGCGCGCCGGAGCGGGCCCCCCAGCTGCAGTCCATCCGTTGAGGCACGCGAAATACCATTTGCCGTCGACCACTAGACTTGGTGGCTATGAACAACGGCAGCCCGCAGACTGGAACGGCGCGGGTCAAGCGCGGGATGGCCGAAATGCTCAAGGGCGGCGTCATCATGGACGTCGTCACCCCGGAGCACGCCCGCATCGCCGAGGGCGCCGGCGCCGTCGCGGTGATGGCGCTGGAACGGGTGCCGGCCGATATCCGCGCCCAAGGCGGCGTGTCGCGGATGAGCGACCCGGACATGATCGAGGGCATCATCGCCGCGGTCACCATTCCGGTGATGGCCAAGGCGCGCATCGGGCACTTCGTCGAGGCGCAGATCCTGCAGAGCCTCGGCGTGGACTACATCGACGAATCCGAGGTGCTCACCCCGGCCGACTACACCCATCACATCGACAAGTGGAAGTTCACCGTGCCGTTCGTCTGCGGCGCCACCAATCTCGGTGAAGCGCTGCGGCGGATCAGCGAGGGCGCGGCGATGATCCGCTCGAAAGGTGAAGCCGGCACCGGCGACGTATCCAACGCCACCACCCACATGCGCGCAATCGGCGGAGAGATCCGCCGGCTGGGCTCGTTGTCCGATGACGAGTTATACGTGGCGGCAAAGGAACTCGCGGCGCCTTACGATTTAGTCGTGGAGGTGGCGCGGGCCGCCAAGCTGCCGGTCACGTTGTTCACCGCCGGCGGTATCGCGACACCGGCCGACGCCGCGATGATGATGCAGCTGGGAGCCGAAGGGGTTTTCGTCGGGTCGGGCATCTTCAAGTCCGGCGACCCGGCCCAGCGCGCCGCGGCGATCGTCAAGGCCACCACCTTCTTTGACGATCCCGATGTGCTGGCCCGGGTGTCGCGCGGCCTCGGTGAGCCGATGGTCGGCATCAACGTGGAGGAGATCGCGCAGCCGCATCGACTGGCTCAGCGCGGCTGGTAAGAACTTGTCGATCGAGAAGATCCTTGATCTCGAGCAACTCGAGGTCAACATCTACCGAGGTAGCGTGTTCAGCCCGGATTCGGGCTTCTTTCAGCGCACCTTCGGCGGCCACGTGGCGGGCCAGTCGCTGGTGTCGGCGGTGCGCACCGTGGAGCCGCAGTTTCTGGTGCACTCGCTGCACGGGTACTTCATCCGGCCCGGAGATGCCAAGGCGCCCACCGTTTTTATCGTCGAGCGTCTGCGCGACGGCGGCTCGTTTTGCACCAGGCGGGTCAACGCCATCCAGCACGGCGAAACCATCTTCTCCATGTCGGCGTCATTCCAGACCGATCAGGACGGCATCCACCACCAGGATGCGATGCCGGCGGCGCCGCCACCGGACAATCTGCCGGGACTGAAGTCGATGAAGGTGTTCGACGACGCCGGATTTCGTCAGTTCGAGGAGTGGGACATCCGCATCGTGCCGCGCGATGAACTGCAGCGGTTGCCCGGCAAGGCTTCTCAGCAACAGGTGTGGTTTCGGCACCGCGACCCGCTGCCCGACGACCCGGTGTTGCATATCTGCGCGCTCGCCTACATGAGCGACCTGACCCTGCTGGGATCGGCGCAGGTGAATCACCTTGACGAGCGGTCGCACCTGCAAGTGGCGTCGCTGGATCACGCGATGTGGTTCATGCGGGTGTTTCGGGCCGACGAGTGGTTGCTCTACGACCAGTCCTCGCCGTCGGCCACCGGCGGGCGCTCGCTGTGCCAGGGCAAGATCTTCAATCAGTACGGCGAGATGGTGGCCGCTGTGATGCAGGAGGGGCTGACCCGTTTCGCGCGTGGATACCGGCCTTCGGGGCAGTGATCCGCGTCGGGGTGTTGGCGCTGCAGGGCGACACTCGCGACCACCTTGCCGCGCTGCGCGAGGCCGGTGCTGCTGCGATGCCGGTCCGGCGCCTTGACGAGTTGGACGCTGTTGACGCGCTGGTGATTCCTGGTGGGGAATCCACCACGATGAGTCATCTGCTGCGCGATCTGGATCTGCTGGAGCCGCTGCGTTTGCGGTTAGCCGACGGGATGCCGGCCTACGGGGCTTGCGCCGGGATGATCCTGTTGGCCAGCGAAATTTTGGACGCCGGTGCCGGTGGGCGGGAGGCGTTGCCTTTGGGTGGTGTGGATATGACGGTGCGGCGCAACGCTTTTGGGCGTCAAGTCGACTCGTTCGAAGGCGATGTCGAGTTCCTTGGTTTCGACGAGCCGGTGCACGCGGTGTTCATC
>NZ_JBAUZA010000337.1:0-3164 GCF_049585075.1 Mycobacterium sp. | reverse complement strand
GGTCGACGTCGCGCGGCATGCCCAGGTCGCAGATCACCAGCGGCTCGTCGCTTTCGTCGCGGCGGGCAGCGGCCAGTCCGTGGTGAACGTCGGCCAGCGACACCACCGGGCGCACGGCTCCGGTGCAGCTCACCACCAGGTCGGCGTCGGCCAGCGCGGACGGCAGCCGATCGAAGCTCAGCGCCTCGGCTCCGACGCCCGATTCGCGGATCTTGCGGGCCAGCCGCTGCGCGCGGGGCAGTGACCGGTTGACGACGTGGATGTCACGGACGCCGGCGCGGGCCAGGTGAGTCGCCGACAGGGCGCCCATTGCCCCGGCGCCGACCACCACTGCGGTTTTGCCTTTCAGCCCGCCCAACTTGGTGTCGGCCATGCCCAGCGCGACCGAGACCACCGAGGCGCCTGCGGCGTCGATCGCGGTGTCGGTGTGGACGCGTTTACCGACCGCGAGCGCGCGTTGGGCCAGCTCATGCAGCACCCGGCCGACGGTGCGGTTGGCCTCGGCGGCGGCGTAGGCGCGACGCACCTGGCCCAGCACCTGCTGCTCGCCGACCACGGCGGAATCCAGGCCGCTGGCCACGGCAAACAGATGCTCGACCGCGGCCTCGCTGTAGCGGACGTAGGCGTATTTGGTGAGCTCGCCCAGCGACATCCCGGAATGCTCGGAAAGCACCTGCCCGATGACCGAAAGACCGCCGTGGAAGGCGTCGACCACTGCGTAAACCTCGACCCGGTTGCAGGTAGACAGCACCATGGCCTCGGTGACCAGCGGCGACTGCATCATCTGGTCGACGATCTTGAGTTGGTCGGACTCGTCGGTGCTTAGCTGCTCCAGGACGGAGACCGGGGCGCTCCGGTGCGACACCCCGAAGAGCAGGACGCTCACGGCTGCATCACCTGGCCTGCTCCCTTGCTATCACCAGTGATCGAACTGGTGTCCACGGTAGACGTTTGACAGGTGGCCCACCAAATTTGTGCGGGGCGTCACCTGCGCTCCCCCAGATCTTTGCGCAACCGGGGTTCGTCGACCTCCCAGTAGCTGTGCTCGCGGCCGTCGAGCAGCACCACTGGCAGCCGGTCGCCGAACTCGGCGCGCAAGCCGGTGTTGCCGGCCGCCGCGGCGGCGTCGACGTCGGTGGTCGACAGGTCGAAATCAAGTTCGGCGGCCAGTTGCTCCAATTGCGCGTGCACCCGATCGCAGATCGTGCAGCCGGCGCGGGTCAACAGCTGGACCTGTGGGCGGCTCATAGTCCCAGTGTGGCAGTTGATCTCGATCGCGATTTCTGACGCGAAGGTGAATTGTGGCGGGAGGCGCAGATAACTATTTTTACCGCCATGGCTGATCCCAGAAACTTGCGCGCTGACCCGCAGGCCATGCACGGGGTTTCGCAGGCATTGTCCGGCGCGGCAAAGGACTTGCAGAGCAGGCTGATTGAGCTTGATGGCCAGGTGCGCGACATGCTGGCCGGCTGGCATGGTGGCGCGGGCGGCGCCTATGGCCGGGCGTGGGAGCTATGGCATCGCGGGGCCGATGAGGTACAGCTGGGACTGTCGATTCTGGCCAAGACGCCCGGTATCGCCGGTGCTGACTTCCAATCCCAGGACTCGACATCGGCGCAAACGGTGCGAGGTGCCTTAGATGGCTGACGCTTTCAGCGTGGATCCCGACGCCTTGGCGGATGCGATGCAGCGGATGAATGAGTTTGTCCGCCACACCGAGAGCCTCGTCGCTGAAATCGACACGCTGGTGACTCATCTGCACGGAGCGTGGTCCGGGCAGGCGGCTACCGCGCACGCCGAAGCACACCAGCACTGGTCGCGTGGCGAAGCGATGATGCGGGAGGCGTTGGCGCAGTTGAAGACTGCGGGTACCACGGCGCATGACAACTACACCGGCGTAATGGCGACGAATCTGTCCATGTGGTCGTGAGTTAATGGCGCCGCTAGCGGTCGATCCGCAAGCTCTGTCGGGTGCTGGGGCCGCGGTGATCTCAGTTGGCGACGGTGTGGCAGCAGCCTTGGGGCCATTGACATCTGGTTTTGGCGGCAACACTGGCCAGGATGCCGCCGGCGAGGCGTTCGGGCTGGCATATCAGGACTCGGCAAAGAACCTGTTGAAGGCGGTAGCGGCAGGAATTAACGCCTGCCGGATCACCGGGTTCAAGGTGCAGGTGGGTGCGTCGAACTACTCGCGCGCCGAGGCTGCCTCAACGTTGGGCGGTGGTGGCGCGGTGTTGCCGATGCCGCCCGAGCCGGGCAAGTTTGACGCCCCCGGGGCGCCTTGGACGCTGGGGCCAGGGATGCCGGAGCCCGCATTGTGGGCCGTAGTGGAGACTTTCGTCGGCGACTTGTGGCCCAATGGAAATCCAGGTCAGCTGCACGCTGCTGCGGGATGCTGGCGCACTTTCGGTGCGGCGCTGCACGGCGTGAAAGACGCTCTACACGGACCTAATTCGGTGGTTGGGGCGCAGCAGATGCCCGAGGCCGGACTGATTCAACTGGTGTTTTCCAAACTCGGCGACGACGTGGCCAAGGTCGGTGACGAGTGCGACAAGCTAGCCAAAGGCCTCGACGATTTCGCCAATGAGGTGCAGCATGCTCAAGACGCGATCCGGGACCTGTTGCACCGCTTGGACACACCGTCGGGCCTGTGGCATGAAGTGGTGGAGGTCTTCAAAGGTCACGGGCTCGACGAGATCAAAAAGATCGCCAATGACATCAAGGCCGTACTGCACAACATGAAGCGGGAGGCCGACGCCAAGGAGCAACTATTTCAGCAGGCGATGGGCTTGCTCGATGGCTGCGCCGTCGCCCTAGAGCACTACGCCAATAAGGAGTTCACCCATTTCCTGGGGAGGGATGTCGGTGGGGTGGCCTCCGGTTTATTCAACGCGTACATCGATACCAGTGAAGGCGTAATCAAGGGTGCCGCTGACGCGGCCCATTCCTTGAGCCAGCTCAATCCAGTGCGCTTTACCTACGACCCACACGGTGCTCTGCACACCTGGCAAGGCCTATCCAAGCTTGCGCAGATGGGTGCGAACCCGGCGGCAGCTCCAGCAATTCTTGCCTCCGATCCAAAAGGCACGATCGAAATGGTCAAGGGACTGGTCGACTACAAAGACTGGTCCAGCGATCGCCCCTTAGTGGGATTGGGCCACAAC
>NZ_JBAUZA010000336.1:0-2212 GCF_049585075.1 Mycobacterium sp. | reverse complement strand
GAGCTCGTCGTCGTCGCCTTCGGCGTACGCCTCCCGCAGCCTCGGCGTCACCGCGAACGCAGTGCCGTTCACCGGCAACAACGAACCATCGGTGACGAGTTGTTGCAGCATGGCCAGGGTTACCGGGATATAGATCTGCATCGGGTTACTCAGCAGGGCCTATCAGCGTTGCCACGTAGTCATCGACATATGTCGACAGCTCGCGGGGTGGCCGCTGATACTTGTCGCTGACCACCGGACGGGCCGGCAGTTTGACCTTCGGCTTCTTCACGTCGCGATAGTCAATGGTGGACAACAGATGTGCCATCATATTGAGCCGAGCGTGTTTCTTAACATCCGATTCCACGACATACCACGGGCTGTCCGGTGTATCGGTGTGCGCCATCATCTCATCTTTGGCACGTGAATAGTCCTCCCACCGATACAGCGATTCCAGATCCATCGGGCTGAGTTTCCATTGCCGCACAGGATCATTGCGCCTCGCTTTAAACCGACGCAGCTGCTCGTCTTCAGAAACTGAAAACCAGTACTTCCGCAGCAAAATCCCTTCCTCGATAAGCAGCTGTTCGAAGATCGGTGTCTGCCGCAGGAACAGCGCATGCTCTTGCGGTGTGCAAAACCCCATGACCTTCTCGACGCCGCCACGGTTGTACCACGACCGGTCGAACAGCACGATCTCCCCTTTGGCGGGTAGATGCGCGATATAGCGCTGGTAGTACCACTGCCCGCGTTCCCGATCGGTCGGCGCGGGCAGCGCTTCGATCCGGGCGACGCGCGGATTGAGATATTCGGTGATCCTTTTGATCGTGCCGCCCTTGCCCGCGCCGTCACGGCCTTCGAAGACCACGACAATGCGGGCGCCGGAAAACCGCACCCACTCTTGGAGTTTCACCAATTCCGTTTGCAGTCGGAACAATTCGGCTTCGTAAACGTCGTTCGAGATCTTGTGCTGCTTCTTTTGCGCCTGGCGCGAGTTGCTCACTATCGAATGGTAGGTCTACTGCGCGGCTTCCAGGAGTTCATCGAGCGATTCGGCCAACAGCACCGGTAGCACGTCGACGTCGCTCATCGCGTCCCGGTCGGCGTTGATGCCGAAATACAGCATGCCGTTATAGGAGGTCACGCCGATGGCCAGCACCTGGTTGTTGAGCAAGGGCGGTACTGCGTAGCTTTCCAACAACTTTGCGCCGGCCACATACATCTGCGACTGTGCGCCTGGCGCATTGGTGATCAACAGGTTGAACAAGCGCGCCGACAGGCCGGTGGCGACCCGAATACCCATGGCGTGCAGCGTCGGCGGCGCGAAACCCGACAACGTCACGATCGTCCGGGCATCGACCAGGCTGGCCGCGGTTGGGTTGGATTCGGTGGCGTGCGCAATCTGCGACAGCCGTACGACCGCGTTGCTCTCCCCTACCGGCAGGTCGACCAGAAAGGGCGCCACCTGGCTGATCGCCCGGCCGCGGCCCGCCGAGTCGAATGTCTCGTCGACGTAGACCGGTAAGGGCGCCATCGCCCGCACCATCGTGGTTGGCGCGGCGGACTCGCCGCGGGACATCAGCCAGTTGCGCAGCGCGCCGGTGATCACCGCCAGCACCACATCGTTGACGTCGCAGTTGTAGCGCGCTCGAATCACCCGGTAGTCGTCAAGACTTCCACGGGCGACAGTGAACCGCCGGTTGCGGGACACCGTGGTGTTCAGCGGGCTGTTGGGCGCGGTACCCCGGGCAAGGGTGCGGGCGACGTCGAACATCCGTCGACCGACATCGACCCATTGGCCGGCATTGGTGGCCAGCTCGGTGATCCCGGTCCGGACCGCCCGCACCTGCGCCCGGGGCCGGGTGGCCCAGTCGCCAATGGCGCCCAACAACAGCCGCGTGGTGCCCGGTTCGCGGGCAGGCACCCAGATGTCTTCGACAAAGGGCGGCGGACGTCGGCTGCGGTCGGCGATGACGTGGCCGATCTCGACCGCGCTCATCCCGTTGATCAGCGACTGGTGCGACTTGGTGTAGAGGGCGACGCGGTTTTTGGCCAGGCCCTCCACCAAGTACATCTCCCAGAGCGGACGGGACTTGTCCAAAGGCCGTGCAGCCAGCCGGCCGATCAGTTCGTGCAGCTGTTCGTCGCTGCCCGGCGACGGCAGCGCCGAGCGCCGGACGTGGTAGGTGATGTCGAAATCGCGGTCGTCGATCCACACCGGCCGGGCCAAACC
>NZ_JBAUZA010000335.1:0-3125 GCF_049585075.1 Mycobacterium sp. | reverse complement strand
GCGTGTCCATGCCCGCCGAGAACGTCACCTCGATGGTGTCGCCCTCGAACGCGAAGTCGATCAGGTCGCCCGGGCTGTAGCCGGGTAGGCCGCACAGCCACAGCTGATCGAGGTCCTCCCCCAACTGCTTGACCGAAACGCCCAGGTCAGCCGCGGCCTGGGCGCGGGTGACCCGCGGGTTGGCCTGGAAGTACGGGACCATGTTGAGCAGCCGAACCAGCCGAGTCGATACCGGAGTCATCAGCGGTCCTCCTCCTCGGCTTGGGCGCGCAACCTGCCCAGCACCTCTTCGCGCAACGAGGACGGTTCCAGCACGACAGCGTCGGCGCCGTAGCCGGTGATTTCGCGCGCCAATCGGTCGGTGGTTCCGATGTCGAGTTCGATGATCTCGCCGTCGCGGCCGGCAAGCTCCTGCGGCCCCAGCGACGTCCCGGCGCGCCGCAGCGCGGTGGCCCGGCCGTCGGCCACCCAGACCTGAGCCCGCACGCCCGACGGCGTCTCACCGACCGCCTCGGCCACGATCGCGCGCAGGTCGACGTCCGTCGGCCGGGTGAAGGCATCGGCCGGGCCGGTCGGGGTCACCTCGCCGCCGATCCGGGACAGCCGGAACGTGCGGGTGGCGCCGCGATCACGGTCGTGCCCGACGAGATACCAGCGGCCTTTCTCGGTCACCACGCCCCACGGCTCGACCGTGCGCACGGTGTACGGCTCGGCGCGTGAGGGTCGGTGCGGAAATTGCACGGCCTGCGCGGAGTCGATAGCCGCCAGCAACGCTCCGAGAACGTCTTCCGATCCGCGCAGTCCCAGGGTCCCGGCCGGCGACGCGATCGCCACCGGCGCATCCGGGTCGACGTCGACGCCGGCCGCCCGCAACTTCAGCAGCGCACCCTGGGTGGCGGTGATCAGCTCCGGCGACTCCCACAACTGGGTGGCGACGGCGACGGCTGTCGCCTCGTCGGCGGTCAACTCGACGGCGGGCAGCGCGTAGGCCTCGCGGTTGATCCGGTAGCCCTCGACCGGATCGAACGACGACACCTTGCCGGTCTCCAGCGGTACGCCCAGATCGCGCAGCTCGTTCTTGTCGCGCTCGAACATTCGCGAAAACGCTTCGTCGCTCGCGGTGTCCGAGTACCCCGCGACGCTGGACCGGATCTTTTCGGCGGTGATGTAGCCACGGGTGGACAGCAGCGCGATGACGAGGTTCATCAACCGTTCGACTTTGGAGGTCGCCACGGGCCCAAGTTACATGCTGGCGATCAGCCGCTTGACCCGCTCGTCGACCGACCGGAACGGGTCTTTGCACAGCACGGTGCGTTGGGCTTGATCGTTGAGTTTGAGGTGCACCCAGTCGACGGTGAAATCGCGACCGGCGGCCTGGGCGGCGCTGATGAATTCGCCGCGCAGCCGCGCGCGGGTGGTCTGCGGCGGCTGGTCGACGGCTTCCTCGATTTCTTCGTCGGTGGTGATGCGCGACGCGAGACCCTTGCGTTGCAGCAGATCGAAGACGCCGCGACCGCGTTTGATGTCGTGGTAGGCCAGATCCAGCTGAGCGATCTTCGGGTCGGACAGCTCCATGTCGTAGCGGTCCTGGTAGCGCTGGAACAACTTGCGCTTGATCACCCAGTCGATTTCGGTGTCGACCTTCGCGAAATCCTGGCTTTCCACGGCGTCGAGCTGGCGCCCCCACAAGTCGACGACCTGCTCGATCTGCGCGTTGGGTTCGCGGGTTTGCAGGTGCTCGACGGCGCGCGCGTAGTACTCCCGCTGGATGTCCAAGGCGCTGGCCTGACGGCCTCCGGCCAGCCGCACCGGCCGCCGACCCGTCACGTCGTGGCTGACCTCGCGGATCGCCCGGATCGGGTTATCCAGCGAGAAGTCGCGGAATGCCACCCCGGCTTCGATCATTTCCAGCACCAGCGCTGCGGTGCCCACCTTGAGCATCGTGGTGGTCTCGCACATGTTGGAGTCGCCGACGATGACGTGCAGACGGCGGTACTTCTCGGCGTCGGCATGGGGCTCGTCGCGGGTGTTAATAATGGGACGGGATCGGGTCGTCGCGCTAGAGACACCTTCCCAGATGTGCTCGGCGCGCTGGGAGAGGCAGAACGTCGCGGCCTTCGGGGTCTGCAGCACCTTGCCTGCGCCGCAGATGAGCTGGCGGGTGACCAGGAAGGGCAGGAGTACGTCGGAGATACGGGAGAACTCCCCCGCGCGCACGATCAGGTAGTTCTCGTGGCAGCCATAGGAGTTGCCTGCCGAGTCGGTGTTGTTCTTGAACAGGTAGATGTCGCCGCCGATGCCCTCGTCGGCGAGCCGCTGCTCGGCGTCGACGAGCAGGTCCTCCAGCACGCGCTCGCCCGCGCGGTCGTGGGTGACCAGCTGCACCAGGCTGTCGCATTCCGCGGTGGCATATTCGGGATGGCTGCCCACGTCGAGGTACAACCGTGCGCCGTTGCGCAGGAAAACGTTGGAGCTGCGGCCCCAGGAGACCACCCGACGAAACAGATAGCGGGCCACCTCGTCCGGCGACAGCCGCCGATGACCGTGGAACGTGCAGGTGACACCGAATTCGGTCTCGATGCCCATAATCCGCCGCTGCACGATTCGAGCGTACTGGTTATGTGCGCAACAAGTGCGCAACCCCCGCCGAGAGTGTGGTGTGGACTGCGGCTGCCGCGCCAAACCGAGTGTTGTCATTGCACTTTGACTCATAGCCGCGCGTCGCAGCGCAAAACTCCAGTCAGGATTCGACAGGGCTGGGCGCCTCGCCGAATCGGCTCAGTGCCAGAGTCGCGGCAACGGCGATGACGAACCCGGCCACCACCATCCAGCTCAAGCCCTGCCGGGTTTGGTCGCCGAGCCAGGCCACCCCGACAACCGCAGGGCCGACGGTTTCACCGACCACCATCCCGGCGACGGCAGTGGTGACCGATCCGCGGCTCAACGCGGAGGTAAGCAGCAAAAATCCGGCCGCTCCGCCTGTGACCACCGCGTACACCGCGGGGTTGGTGTAGAAATCGGCCTTGGTCGGATCGATCGGATCGATCAGTCGGACGGCGATCTCGACGACCCCGAAACCACCGCCGGCGCCAAGGCCCAGGACGAGTGCGCGGGAGCGGTCGTCC
>NZ_JBAUZA010000334.1:0-5575 GCF_049585075.1 Mycobacterium sp. | reverse complement strand
CGCGAACACCAGATCGCGAGGCGGCACGACGCCAGCGCGACGAAACTGCCGGGCGGTCACGATCATCATGCCGACCATGTCCTTCATGTCGACCGCGCCGCGGCCCCAGACGTAGCCGTCTTCGACCGCGCCGGAGAACGGGTGCACGCTCCACTCGGCCGGCTCGGCGGGCACCACGTCGAGATGCCCGTGGATCAGCAGCGCGCCGCGCGAGTTATCGGCGCCCTTGAGGCGCGCGAACACATTGCCACGACCCGGCGCGCCGGACTCCACATATTCGACCTGGTAACCGACCTCTTCCAATTGACCGGCAACCCAATGGGCACATTCGGCCTCCCCCTTGGTGGTTTCCAGATCGCCGGTGTTGGTGGTGTCAAACCTGATCAGCCTGCTGACAACGTCCACCACATCGTCCGCGTCGTCCGCGGGCGGGTCGGTTGTCGCCGTCACAGTTCCCTTTCCTACCATTTCCTAGCTTTGCGGCCGTCGCGGCCGCGCGGCGTACACCTCGCGTACCCGCAAACGGGGCGGCCGCCACAAGCGGCCGGGCAGGTTTGGGCGGGAGCGGACCGATCCGATAGCCTTAGCTGCCAATTAATTGGCTTGGGTCCGAGTGGCGGAATGGCAGACGCGCTAGCTTGAGGTGCTAGTGCCCTATTACTGGGCGTGGGGGTTCAAGTCCCCCCTCGGACACCCACGAACGCCGTTGTGGTGCAACGTGTTATGTCCGCGAATCGGGTGACGTTCGGCTACTCGGCGGCGCCGAAATTGCGACGAAGCGTCTCCCCGTTGGGCTTTCCGCCCAACGCGGCAGATATCTGATCCCAGGACCAGTCAGCGGCACGGGCCTCCCGCACGGCCAACTCGATAGCCTTTTGCGCGATGCGCCTGGCGTCGCTGGCGGCTTCGATCAACTCTTCAACAGATGTCGTCATGCCCTAAATCGTGCCATATTTTGTGCCACGATTCAAGGGTGGATCGGCTGGTGCCAGGTTTCCCGGTATGCCCACACGGGAAGCCCAACGTCGGAATGCGCACGGACCGGCCCCGTGTGGCGACACCGGTCGTAAGCTGCGACTTAGCAATTTGGACAACGGCGAAGTGCGATGCATGAATCGACCCGGTCATTTTCTGCGGCGAACCTCCCGACGTACGTTCCGCGACCGTCGGGAAGCTGGTTATGTGCTGGCTGAGGAGTTGGGGGCCTACCACGACAAGGCCGGGTTGCTGGTCCTTGGGCTGGCGCGCGGCGGCGTTCCGGTCGCCTGGGAGGTCGCCGCGGCCCTGCACGCGGAGTTGGACGTGTTCCTGGTGCGAAAGCTGGGCGTGCCGGGGTGGTCGGAACTGGCGATGGGTGCGCTGGCCAGCGGCGGCGGCGTGGTCATGAACGACAATGTGGTGTCGAATCTCCGCATCAGCGACGAGCAGGTGCGCGAGGTCATCGACCGCGAAACGATCGAGCTCGACCGGCGGGAGCGTGCCTATCGGGGCGGACGGCCCGTCGCCGATCCGCGCGGCAAGACCGTGATTTTGGTCGATGACGGGATCGCCACCGGCGCGAGCATGCTTGCCGGACTGCGGGCGCTGCGCGCCAGTAGTCCGGAATCGATTGTCGTCGCTGTTCCGGTGGGGCCGCAATCAGCCTGCGAGGAGCTGGCACGGGAAGCCGACGAGGTCGTATGCGCAACCATGCCAACAGATTTCGAGGCGGTCGGACAGGTTTTCGCCGACTTCCATCAAGTCACCGATGACGAGGTCCGCGAACTGCTCGCCACACCGCCCTGGGCGGTTGAGTCCTAACGGGTGTTGTGGTCGTCGCTGACGCTATCTGCTTCGTCCGCTTCGGATTCCGGCTCCGGTGTGGAAGTGTCGTCGCCCTCGTCGACGGTGTCTTCGGGGTAGTCGGCGGCCTCTTCGCCACCCGGCTCATGGTCGTCGGCTGGACCGGATGATTTGGTGGGCGAACCGGCCTCGCGTCGCTGACGCTCCCGTAGCGCGTCGACAATGAGCAGCACCACGCCCAACACGCTCGCACCGATGCAGACCCAGGCCACCAGCTCATTGCTGGTGACAACCGCGAACACCAACGCGGCAAGACCTATTACCGCTAGGACCAGCGCAATTATCAGCATCGGTAAACCTCTCCAGCCGAAGGGGCGGCATCGCCAACACTGCAGGATAGCGACGGCCAGTCATGGATTGCCGCAGCCCCTGGCCGAGTTAGTTATTACCTCGATTGAACTGGTTAAACGCGGCGGCGTCATTGTTGGCGCTGGAGTCGACCGGCGCCGCCGATCCGCGCTGGCCGAGCTCTTCGAGCTGGGACTCCAGATATGTCTTCAGCCGGGTGCGGTATTCGCGTTCAAACGTGCGCAGCTGTTCGAGGCGACCCTCGAGCACCGTGCGCTGCTGGTTGATCGTGCCCATGATCTCGGAGTGCTTGCGCTCGGCATCGGCTTGCAACGCATCGGCTTTCTCCTGGGCCTGGCGCAGCTGGGTCTCGGAGCGGGTTTGCGCATCGGCCAGCATCGCGTCGGCGCGCTGCCGGGCCTCGGCGACGGTGGTCTCCGCCTCACGACGCGCATCGCTGACGATCTGGTCGGCATTGGCCCGGGCGTCAGCCAGTAGCTTGTCCGACTCCGCCTTGGCCGTGCCGGTCAACCGGTCGGCGGTGTCTTGGGCAAGGCTGAGCACACGCGCCGCCTTCAACGCCTGCTCTTCGCCGAGGGCAGCTGCCGCCGCAGGCTGGGGGGCCGGCTGCGGGGCGGGCTGCGGTGGCTTGACGGGCTCGGGCTCGGGCTCGCGCAGCGGAATGGCTTGGGTGGCTTGGGCACTCGTGCCTCCGCCGGACCGGGCACCAGCCAGCTCCTGGTCCAGCTCGTTGACCCGCTGACGCAGGTCGGAGTTCTCCTCGATGAGCCGAGTCAGCTCATTTTCTACGAGGTCGAGGAAAGCGTCGACCTCGTCTTCGTTGTAACCACGCTTGCCGATCGGCGGCTTACTGAACGCCACATTGTGGACGTCTGCGGGTGTCAGCGGCATTCTTAGCCCCCTTGAGTGTGGACGGTCAAACCGACCAGGAAAGTGTAAGTCGGGATGAACGTTGTGGTAGCCATACTGCAACTGCCGCCCATCCTGTCACACCAGACCCGGCGGTTGCCGAATCGCCCGATAATTAAGACCGAATTTCAAAGATTAAGAGTTGACAAATCGGCGGCGTAAGCCAACGAAATGCGGCCCGGCAAACCCTTCAAGGCCCGCAGCTGACCGCCGCAGTGGGTGCGTCGGCGGATTCAGGCGTGGTAGTCCAGCGCCATTGTCATCCCGATAAAGGCCACCAGCAGCAGCACCATGATGGACAGGTCAAAACGCACAGCACCGACAGTGAGCTGCGGTATCAGCCGGCGTAGCAGCTTCACCGGCGGGTCGGTGACCGACAGGATGATCTCGAGAATGACCACGGTTGCGCCCCGCGGGTGCCAGTCCCGGCTGAACGATCGGATGAACTCGACGACGACGCGAGCGATCAGCAACAGCCAGAAGATGAACAGCGCAAAACCAACGATGTGCACAAACAGCGTCAACGAGAGCCCGACCTTAGTAATGGAGAAGCTGTGACTTTGATGACAGCCCCGGCTGCGGCCAGCACGGCAACGCCCAGCCTACCCACTCGAACAGCCGATACCCATGGCTCCAGCAACCCGGACCGCCGGTAGGCGGACCGGTCGGGCGGCTACTGGTATGCGTAAAAGCCGGTCTCGGCGATGCGCCGCCGCTCCTCGGGCGAGACGTCGACGTCGGCGGGTGAGAGCAAAAACACCTTGGTGGCGACCTTGTCGAACGAACCACGCAGCGCGAAAGCCAATCCCGCCGCAAAGTCGACCAGCCGCTTTGCGTCGGCGTTGTCCATCGAGACCAAGTCCATGATCACCGGGGTGCCGTCACGGAAGCGCTCCCCGATGGTGCGGGCCTCGCTGTAGTCCTTGGGCCGCAACGTGGTGATTTTCGACAGTGGGCTGCTCTCGTCGAACAGCATCGCCATCCGGCGCGGATCCATCGCGAGGGCGCCGCGGGTGGAGCCCCGCAGTGACCCGAAGCGAGGCCGGGCCAGGTCGCCGCGGTCGTATTCGTGAGCCCGGAACCGGGGTTCGTCGGGGTAGCCGCCGCGATAGCCGGCCGACGCGAAGTCGCCGGGCTCGCCGCGCGGATCGTCGTAGTCGCGCCCGTCATAACGGCCGTACCTATCGTCGGCAAACCGCTGCCGCGGGTAGCCGCCCTCAGTTGGGGCGTGGTCGTCGTAGTACTCGTCGTCGTAGTCCTCCATGGGAGCCATACCGAAGTAGGCCTTGACCTTATGCAGTGTGCTCATCGCCTGGACCCCTTCTAGGCTCTGCGAGTTTCGGTGTCTGTGATGAAGATGTGACTGGAGTGACTAATTAGGTGACGGTAGCGGTCTCCTGCCCAATAACGCGGTACCGACACGCACACACGTCGAACCATGTTTGACCGCCGTTTCGAGGTCGTTGGACATCCCGGCCGACAATCCGACCGCGTTCGGATGGGCTTGGCGTACCCGCTGGTGCTCCGACTCCAGCCGCGCGAACGCCGTATCGGGGTCCCAGTCCAGCGGCGGGATGCCCATCAGCCCAACCAGTTCGAGCGATTCGGCGGCTGCGACCTGCGCACAGATGTCATCGACGCCCCCCGGGTCGGAGACGTCGACACCTCCTCGGGACACGTCGCCGTCCAGGCTGATCTGAACGTAGACCCGCAGCGGGTTGTCTCGACGTCCCTCGCTGCGTACCGCCGCCACAGCCCGGTCCAGCGCCCGCACTACCCGGGTGGTGCTGATCGAGTGGGCGGTGTGCGCCCAGTTGGCCAACGACCGGGCTTTGTTGCGCTGGATCTGACCCACCATGTGCCAGTACGGATGCGGCGTCGAATCGCCCAGCAACCTTGCGACTTCGCCTGCCTTTGCCGCCGCCTCCTGCTCGCGGGATTCGCCGAAGGCGGCGCATCCCAAACTCGACAAAATCGCCACATCGGTTGCTGGAAAGAATTTGGTAATGGGCAGAAGTTGAATTTCATCGACTTTGCGGCCGGCCACTTCCGCGGCAGCCGTGAGTCGCGATCGAAGCGCTGTCAAAGCGTCGGCTAATTCCGATTCCCGCTCGGGTCGCGAAGTTAGTTTTACCCCCACTCGACAGTCCTGGTTCATTCGATCCACACGACCGATGCCAGTCGCCCGGTCGGAGCGCCTCGACGATGACTGAACAGGTTGACGTCATCGACCGTGCAGCGTGGGTCGACATCGATGGCTGTGACGCCCAAAGTCTGTAGCTGGCGGGCGATTCCAGCGCGCAGGTCTAGCCCGGGCGTGCCGGCTGTGGTGGTGGTGCGACTGCCAGGCAGCGCCGCCTCGACCTCATCGGCCATCTCCGCGGGCACTTCGTAGTTGCGGCCACTGATCGCCGGGCCCAGCAGCGCCGAGATGTCGGGTTCGTGCGCGCCGGCGGCCACCATGGCCTCAATCGTGCGGGCCACCACGCCGTCGCGCGCTCCGACACGACCGGCG
>NZ_JBAUZA010000333.1:0-2314 GCF_049585075.1 Mycobacterium sp. | reverse complement strand
CCCCAACACCGAAGGCGAGGCGACCGCCACTTATTTGGTGCGGATGCTGCGCGACATTCCCGGTCTAACCGTCACGCGGATCGCTTCTGGGCTGCCGATGGGCGGCGATCTGGAATTCGCCGACGAGCTGACCCTGGGCCGCGCGTTGACCGGGCGGCGCGCAATGGCCTGACGGGCGCCAACGCAATCACATGGGTAACTCCGTTAACGGCAACCGACCATGAGTCTTTTTTTGCAATGCGATGCGCCGGTGATATCACCGGCCTGACAATCCGGTCGTGATATCGCATGTGGTCACAAACCGAAAGAAGCATCTCACCTTACTGAGTGACGCCAGAGGCTGGTGCGACGGAATCGGTCGCCCGCAACCCGGCTAGGCCCATCGCTGTCAGCTGGTCACAATCGCCATGTCGTCGCTGGTGTTCCAAGCCTGTTTGAAGGTGGCCATGGAAACCTGCTCGTCGCGGCCGGCCCTGCGGCCGCTGTCGTTGACATGCACAACACCTGCGTCGGTGTCGATCCCGGTGACCACCACGAAGTGATCTTCCTCGGTGCGGTCGCCGGACTCGTTCCAGAGGATTTGCTCGTTAACTCCGGCGATCACCTTGTGGCCTTGATCCAGATCGCGCTCCACGGCGCCGGCGTTGGTGTCGACATCGGAGGCCTGGATGCCATAGTGCGCCAATAACACCGGCAGGTCCCCGTTGCTCGTACCCTGCGACGGACGGTAGATCGATCCGGAGTGCTTGACGCTTGGGATGTTTCCAGCCGTGTCGTCGATCTGCTGCTCGGTCGGCTCGTTGCCGGTGATCTGGCCGACCACATCGGCCACGGCCATCTCCCCGCAGTCGGAATCCTGTTGTTGTTCGCGCCAATAGGGCGCGGCGGCGCCTGGGTCGCCGTGCATCGCGACCTGCGGGTTGGCCTGGTGGTTGGCCTGGTGGTCGGTGAATAGAGAGGACGCGCCCGCGTCGGCGTACGCGCCGCCGGCGAATGTGATCGCGCAAGCGGCGACGGCCGCGCTCAACAGAACCGCGCGGCCGGCTGGGGCGACTTTGGTGCGTGAGGTGCTGGTCATTGTGCGTCCAATCCTTGCGCCCCCACACAGCGCGGTGCTGTTCAGGAAAGGCTGAGGGACGTTGCTATGTGGAGCATTAGAGACACCTATCGCGCGGGTAGGTAATTCTCAGCGAACCGCCAGTCGCTCGCGGCGCAGCAAATCCACCTCAGGTAATTCCAGCGGCGCCAGCTCACCCACCACCTTGCTCAGCAGCAGGTCGGCGAGCTCCGGATTGCGGGCCAGGCAGGGCCCGTGCATGTAGGTGGCGACCACGCTGCCCTGGACCGCGCCGTCGAAGCCGTCGCCGGCGCGGTTGCCCGCACCCTTTTTCACGACGCCCAGCGGCGACGCCGCATCACCGAGCACGGTTCCGCCGCGGTGGTTTTCGAAACCGGTCAACGGCTGCGTCAACCCGGCCAGCAGCGGCGTGCTGACCACCTCGCCGATGGTGCGAGCAGTCTGCGGCGACGTGGTGACGTCGAGCAGACCCACGCCGTCGACCCGTTAACCCGACGACGTCTCATACCAGTGGCCGAGTACCGGGATGGCCGCGCAGATCGCCAGCACCGGCGCGCCGCGGGCCGCGGCGCGCTGCATTCCCGGGTGGCGGATCAGATGCTTGGTCGCCAGCCGCTGCGCGTAGTCCTCGGCGCCGCCAAGCGTGTAGAGGTCGAGGCTGTCGGGCACCACGTCGGCCAGCGTGATCTCGACGATCTCGGCGGCGATGCCGCGCAGCCGCAACCGTTGGCGCAACACCGCCGCATTTCCGCCGTCGCCGTAGGTGCCCATCACATCGGGCAGCACCAGCCCGATCCGAATGGTCATCCGATCCGCCGCTGCAGCTGGAGAAACGCCGTGTAGTTGGCGACGACCTCGACGGGCCCGGGTGGGCACGACGCGATGGCGGCCATCGTGTCGTGCACCAGGGTGTGTTCGACGTCGGCGTAACCCAATCGCACCGCCAGATCGGTGCCGCGTTCACCCGCGGCTACAACTTTCGTGCTTTCGAAATGCTCGAAGCGCACATCCCACAGCCAGGACAGATCTTCGCCGTCGGGCACTTGCCCGTTGACCGAGATCACCACCCCGGCCGCGTCCTTGTCCACCATCGACAGGGCTTCCTGCCAGCCGGCGGGATTCTTGGCCAACAGCATCCGCACGGTGTGCGCACCGACGCGAATCGTGCGGTAACGCCCGGCGACCTCGTCGACCCCGGCCACCGCTGCCACCGCGGCCGCCGGGTCGGCGCCCAGC
>NZ_JBAUZA010000332.1:0-2418 GCF_049585075.1 Mycobacterium sp. | reverse complement strand
CGCCTCGGCGCTGGCCGCCTGGCTGTTCGGCCGGGCGGCGCCGGTGCCCGACGTCGTGCCAGCTTCGCCGGGATTCCTGCCTTGGCGCGCCGTCAATGCCTTTCGCGCGCATCGCGAATTCATGCGTGACACCCGCGCAGGCCTGCTGGTTCCACCGCCCGGAGCGCGGCCGGTGCTTCAAACCAATGCCCGCCCCGCAGGCGCGTGCACTGTGCGCACACTGGTACGGCACCGCGCGCATTTGCAAGGTCCCACCGTCACCGTCGCGGTATTGGCTGCTGTGTCGAGTGCTCTGTCTGGTCTTTTGGGCGATGCTGCGGCATCGCTGTGCGCCGAAGTCCCGATGGCAAAATCTGGTGTGCGGCAAGCACTTAACCACTTCGTCAACGTGACAGTAGCGCTGTATCCGGACTTGAGTCGGCAGGCCCGAGTGGAGCGCATTGCCGCCGACCTGGCCGACGCCCGTCGCCGCTTTGAGCACCCCGCGGTGCAAGCCTCCGACCGTGCCTTTGCCGCGGTGCCGGCTCCGCTGCTGCGGTGGGGGATTAGCCGTTTCGATCCCGACGCCCGACCATCGCAAGTGTCCGGCAACACCGTAGTGTCCAGCGTCTACCGCGGACCCGCCGATTTGCGCTTCGGCGCCGCACCGGTGCTGCTGACTGCCGGCTATCCGGCCTTATCGCCGGCGATGGGCCTCGTTCATGGCGCGCACGGCATCGGCGACAAGGTCGCGATCAGCGTGCACGCCGCCGAATCCGCGGTTGGTGACATCGACGAGTATCTTGCCAGGCTGGAGGCGGAGCTATAGCGAAAGCTACCCCGCATCACCGGATTTGGCTTCGGACTCACGGGTCAGGCCAGCGGCGAGGATCAGCTCCTCATGCAGCTCGAACCACACGGTGTGGTAGGAGTCGATGAGCGGTCGGGACAACCAATGCGTCTCGCCGCCGTGCACGTTGTCCAGCGCCGCCTGCAACTTGTTCGAGTAGCGGCCCAACCGCGGCAACTGTGCGGCCGCCGCGGCGATGATCGGCGCCACCTTCTGGTGCACGCTATCGAGGCGGGCCACAACCGCGGCGTCGTAATCGGCGTCGTCGTGGCTATTCGGTTGGCCGTTCTTGACTTGCCAATCGGTGACGAGCGCTTTGAATTCGGCGTTGACGGCGCGAAAGTCGGCATAAGCGGCGGCGAGCGCCGCTGTGTCGATGTGTTGACGCTCGTCGGCCAGCAGCTCGGACAGCTGGGCCCGCCCGTCGGGGCTGAGCCGCAGCATCTTGGCGTCAATCAGCAAGCCCGACCGGGTCAGCCGCTCGACGCTATCAAGCAGCTCGTCCGCGTCTTTTCCGAGCGTCGCGGCCAAATCATCAAGGCTCACACGGCCTTTGAGCCGGACCGCTTGCAATACGGTCAGCTCGCTCACGTGTCCTCGCTGAGTCGCAGCGCGGCCAGCATTGCGAGCAGCGGGCTGGCTGACACCACATCGGTGCAGCCGCTGGCCATGGCGGCGCGCACCGCGTCATCGGCATGGCTCTCCAATCGGGGGTAGTCGCCGCTGGCATGGCCACGCAAAGGGCTTACGAGGCGGGCGATCTCGGCCAACTCGCGCAGCTCTGGTGTGTTGTCTTCCGACCATGCGGTCAACTGCAGGTTCCCGTCGCGCACTTCACCTTCGTTGCCGTCGACGGTGACCAGTTTGCCGGCAAGGGATTCGGCGATGCCGCGGCCGCAGCCCACCACAGCCACCCGGCCGAGCTCACGGCTGACCACGGCCGCGTGGCTGGTGGCGCCGCCGGTTTCGGTCACGACACCGCGGGCGACCAGCATGCCGTGAATGTCGTCGGGGCTAGTGTGGTTGCGCACCAAGATGACATCCTCGCCGCGGTCAGCGGCTTCGATTGCGGCATCCACTTCGGTGTAGGCACGCCCCGAAACCACGCCGGGCCCGGCCGGCAGGCCGGTAGCTAAAAGCGTTGCAGTCAAGCGGTTTTCCGGCTGCAGCGAGGGCTGTAGTAGCGCCTCCACATGGGCAGGGGTTACTCGCCGAAGCGTCTCGGCGTCGTCGATAAGGCCGTCACGGCGCAATTGCAACGCGAGGCGCACCGCGGCCTGGGCCGAGCGCTTCGCAGGCCGCGTCTGCAGCAGCCATAGCGTCCCGTCTTGGATGGTGAACTCGATCTCTTGCACGTCGGAGGCGAGCCGCTCCAACGACCGTGCGGCGGCAATCAATTCGTTGTATACAGCCGGTTGCTGGTCGCGCAGCGCGGTGATCGGTTCGACATCGACCGTGCCGGATACCACGTCGTCCCCTTGGCCGCCGGGCAGCCACTCGCCGAACTGCTCGTTGGCGCCGGTCATAGGATTTCGCGAAAAGACAACACCGGCACCGGAACTCGTGTTGATGTTGCCGAAGACCATCGC
>NZ_JBAUZA010000331.1:0-5116 GCF_049585075.1 Mycobacterium sp. | reverse complement strand
CGGCAGTACACGTATTCAGTGACCGGTACCAAAGCGCCGTTCGACCAGATCACAATCACTTATACCGATGCTTCTGGAATGCGACGGACGCTGCCCAACGTCTACATCCCGTGGACGATCACGCTCACCCCGATATCGCAATCCGACGTCGGTTCGATAGAGGCGTCGAGTTTGCTGCGACTGAGCAAGCTCAACTGCAAGATCACCGCCAGCGATGGGACGGTGTTGTCGTCGAATGAGAACAACCAACCGCAAGCGAGCTGCTAATGGCCGACAGGTACTCCGGAGCCTGGGGTCCGTGGAGCAGAGTCGCGCCGGATACCGGCGATCGCATCCTGGTGGGGGTGTGTGCCGCCGTCTGGCTGGCACTTGTGGGGATGAGCGTTGCGGCCATCGTCGCGCTGATGGACCTCGGCCGCGGCTTCCACGCCCCCAAAGGGAATCCGCACGCGTCGTCGGTGCTCTACGCGATCATCGTCATCTCTGCGCTCGTCATCCTGGCGGCGATCCCAATGTTGTTGCGCGCCAGGCGTACTACCCGGGACGGGCCAGTCGCACGATCGGCCGGGACGTCGGCGCGCACAGTGAGTGGGCGGCCGATCCGGTCCGGGACTGCGCCCGCGCGGACCATCACCCAGCCGGGCCGTACCGAGCGGTTGACCCCGTTACGGCCGGCATTGTCCGACGCGGCGGTGGACCGGATCTGGTTACGTGGCACCGCGGCATTGATGGCCGCGATGGGAGCGGCGCTGCTCGCGGTCGCGGCGGCAACCTACTTGATGGCGATCGGCCACGACGCCATCTCGTGGACCAGCTACGGGATTGCCGGCTTCGTCACGCTGGTCATGCCGTTGGTTCCGTGGCGTCAGGTGCGGCAGTTGCGCCGCACACTCGCCGCGTGAGATCCGGCTAGTGGTGGCCGTTCTGGCCGTTCGATGAGCCGTTGCTGCCGTCTTGGTGCTCCCGCAGTGCTGTGAGGGCGCGCTGTTCCGCGGCGTGGCTGGCCTCGGCGAGCGCGGCGTCTTCGGAGACCGGGTCGGCGAACAGGAAGCTTCCGGAGCCCGGCGAGCCGGCCGACCCGAGCCTGTTCATCTTGGTGGGCACCGCGGCGCCCTGGTACTCCAGCGGCAGCGGGTGGCCGTGGTCGTCGACGGGGCCAAGGGGCTGGTGCAGCTCGATGTAGGCGCCGTGCGGCAAGCGCTTGATGATGCCGGTCTCGATGCCGTGGTCGAGCACTGCACGGTCGCTGCGCTGCAGCCCGATGGCCCATCGATAGGTGATGAAGTAGACGATCGGCGGCAGCACGACCATGCCGATACGCCCGATCCAGGTCGTCGCATTCAGCGAGATATGGAATTTCAACGCGATGACGTCGTTCATCGCGCTTAGCGTCAGCACCATGTAGAACGCGATCGCCATGGCTCCAATCGCGGTGCGCACCGGCACATCTCGCGGGCGTTGCAGCAAGTTGTGGTGGGCGTAGTCGCCGGTGAACCGCTTCTCCAGGAACGGATAGATGGTCAGCAGCGCGAATACGAGCCCCATGATGATTCCGACCCATACCACCGCGGGAATGGTGTGGTGGCCGATGTAGAACTCCCAGGCCGGCCAGATGCGGGCCAGGCCTTCGGTCCACATCATGTAGAAGTCCGGCTGGCTACCTGCCGAGACTTGGGATGGCTTGTAGGGCCCCAGATTCCAGATCGGGTTGATCTGCAGCAGGCCGCCCATCAGACCGAGGATCCCGGTGCACAGAGCGAAGAAGGCGCCGGATTTGACGGCGAACACCGGCATCACCCGCACGCCGACGACGTTGTGCTCGGTGCGGCCGGGCCCGGGGAACTGAGTGTGCTTCTGGAACCACACGAAGGCCAGATGCACGCCGATCAGCGCCAGGATGATTCCGGGTATCAGCAGGATGTGCAGGGCGTACAGGCGCGGGATGATGTAGCCCGCCGCGGTGCAGTCGTTTCCTACACCGCCGCAAGGGAAGTCGCCGCCGAACAGGGCCCAGTGCAGCCAGGTGCCGATTACCGGCATTCCCAACGTGATTGAGGACAGGGCGGCGCGCAGCCCGATGCCAGACAGCAGGTCGTCGGGCAGCGAGTAGCCGAAGTAGCCCTCGAACATGGACAGGATCAGCAGCAGGGAGCCAATGACCCAGTTGGCCTCGCGGGGCCGGCGAAACGCTCCGGTGAAGAAGATGCGGGCCAAGTGCACCATGATCGCCGCGGAGAACATCAGCGCGGCCCAGTGATGGACCTGGCGAACGAATAGGCCACCGCGGATCTCGAAGCTGATGTCGAGCGTGGACGCGTACGCCTTGGACATCTCCACCCCGCGCAGCGGCTGATAGACGCCGTTGTACGTGACGTCGTTCATGGAGGGGTCGAAGAACAGCGTCAGGTAGACACCGGTCAACAGCAGGATGATGAAGCTGTACATCGCGATCTCGCCGAGCAGGAACGACCAGTGCGTCGGGAAGACCTTGTTGAGTTGGCGCCGCACCGCAGCCGAGGGGTGATAGCGCGAGTCGATGTCCTCGCCTTGACGGGCCAGGACATCGCCGATCTTCGGGGGACTCAGTTTTGGACTCATGTTGTTGTGCGCTCCCAAAATGCCGGTCCGACAGGCTCGATGAAGTCGCCGTTGGCGACTAGATACCCGTCGGCGTCAATGGTGAGGGGCAGTTGTGCCAACGCGCGCGCTGCCGGCCCGAAAATCGGTTTGGCGTAATGCAACGCGTCGAACTGCGACTGGTGGCACGGGCACAGGATCCGATAGGACTGTTGCTCGTAAAGCGATGAGGGACAACCCAAATGCGAGCAGACCTTGGTGAAGGCGAACAGCTCGCCGAAGTTGAAGCTCTCCTGGCCTTTGCGCTTCACTACCCGCGACATGTCGGTGGGCTTGATGCGGATCAGCATCACCGGATTGCGGACGGCGGTCATGATCGCTGTCAGCTTTTCGTGTGACTCCGGCGTGGTGCCGTCGCCGTCAGACTCCCGCCACGGGAAGACCGTCTCCATGCCGCCGGCTTCGATGTCCTCGGGCCGCATCTTGACGAATGGCGCGCCCAGGTGCTCGCCGGTGGCCCGCGCCACGTAGATGGTCTCGCCGTGGAATTTTGGCGTCCAGCCTGAGGTCCACAGCACAGCTTTCTTGCCGTCGGCGGTCTGCACCACCGGTTTCCACGGGTTCTTGATAAGGCCGCCGGCAAATGCCACCAGAGTGCCGAGCCCGAATGCGCCGAGCCCGGCGCCCAGCGACAGGCCGATCAGTTTGCGACGCCGCAATGTCGAACCCTCGAAAGCGTCGGTCAGGTTGGCGACCACGGTCTTGCGGTCGATTTCCAGGGAACCTGAGCCCGCGCCGTCGTGGCGGTCCTGAATCGAAATCTCTTCGGGGATGAACTTTTTCTGGAAAAGTACCGCGCCTATTGCGATGCACAGCACGGACATTCCGAATGTCAGGCCATACAGCGGGGTGGTCAGCGAGTACACGAAGCTGCCATGTGATCCGTGCGGCTTGTACTCCCAGGGCCAGAACAAGAAAACCAGCAGCAGCGCGAACCCGAAGAACCCGCCCAGCAAAAGCCAGATCGCCACCTGGCGTTCGGCACGCTTTTCAGCCTTGGTGCCGGCTACCGGCCAGCGCGGCTCCTTGAAGACGGTTTCCACACCGTCGAGCCGGCCGCCGAGATCGACGAGTTCCTCGCGCGACATCGCGTTCAGTTCGGCGTCGGTGGGCTGGCCCGGAGCGCCTTTTTGACCCGGTGCGTCGGTGCCCTTGCCGCTGGCGTCGCCGTCGTCAGTCATCGTGCGCCGCTCCTCCTCATCGCTCCGCTCTGCATCGTCACGGCGCTCACGATCGTGCCCCAATCCAGAGTGCCGCTCCGATGACGGCGACCATCCCGATGATCCACATCGCCATGCCCTCCGGGGCCGGCCCGAATCCGCCCAGGCCGTTACCGCCCGGACTCCGTTCCTCAGTAACGGTTTTCACGTAGGCGATGATGTCTTTTTTGGCATCGAAGGAGATCTGACGGTCGGAGAACTTCGGCATGTTCTGCGGACCGGTCAGCATCGCGGCGAGGATCTGCTGCTCGTTGGCCGGTTCCAGGTCGGGCGCGAACTTGCCCGACGACAGCGCGCCGCCCTTGCCGGTGAAGTTGTGACACGAGGAGCAGTTCAACCGGAACAGGTCGCCGCCGCGTCCAATGTCGTTGCCGCGCAGCGACTCCATCGCGATAGTGCCGTCGGCGTTGCGCAACACCGTGGGCCCGCCACCGTTGGCTTCAACCCACGCGCCCAACGCATCAACTTGATGTTCATCGAAGATCGGGTCTTTGCGGGTGGCCTGAGCCTCACCGCGTACCGCGGGCATCCGGCCGCTGGATACCTGGAAATAGACCGCGGCCTCGCCGACGCCGATCAAACTCGGCCCGCGATCGGGTACGCCTTGCAGGTTGGCGCCGTGGCAGGTCACGCAGGAGGTGTCGAAAAGCTGCTTGCCGGTCCGCAACAACGCCGAGGACGACTCGTCGGCGACGGCCAGTTGTGGGGTGGGGGTCAAGACCGCAGCAAGTCCGCCGGCCGCCGAAAGTGCCACCACCAGCAGCAGACCCGCCGACAACCGGCGACGCAGGCGACGTCGCGACCGATCGCTAAGCGATCGGGTCAACCCCAGTCTCTTCAACCGAGCACTCCTGTCCTTACGCGCGCTTTTCATCGGATGAAATAAATCGTGGCGAACAGGGCGATCCACACGATGTCGACGAAGTGCCAGTAGTAGGAAACGACGATCGACGCGGTCGCCTGAGCGGGGGTGAACTTGCTCATCGTGGTACGGGCCAGCAGGAAAATGAAGGCGATCAGCCCGCCGATGACGTGTAGTCCGTGGAAGCCGGTGGCCAAGTAGAAGACGCTGCCGTATGCGCTGCTGGGAATCGTGGTTCCGTGGCTCATCAGGTGGTGGTACTCATAGGCCTGCCCCAGGACGAAGAACAACCCCATCGCAAAGGTGAGCAAATACCAGCGACGCAGCCCGAAGACGTCGCCGCGCTCGGCCGCGAAAACCCCCATCTGGCAGGTGAACGACGAAGCGATCAGCACTA
>NZ_JBAUZA010000330.1:0-1668 GCF_049585075.1 Mycobacterium sp. | reverse complement strand
ACCCCATCATGAACACGCGACGGCCAACGGTCTTGTAAATTTTTGCCGCTCGACCGGGACGTGGCTGGGCAGCACAATCCGCTGTTGGCTGTACCGCGTCGGCGTCATCCCGGTGAACGACTCGAAGTCCCGGACAAAGTGCGCCTGGTCGAAATAGCCGACCTCGGCCGCGACGCGAGCACCACCCACCGGGCCCGCGCCGAGTAACCGCAGCGCCGCCTGGAGGCGACGAACCCGCGCATATGCCTTGGGCGACAAGCCCACCTCGGCACGAAACAACGCAATCAGCCGCTTGGCGGCCATGCCCACCTGGTGGCGGATGTCGGCCATCCGGATCGACGGATCGTTTTCGATCGCGGCCAGCGCTGCAGCGACGCCCGGTTGGCGGTCCGCTGTCAGCGATGGCCGGGAGAGCAAAAACTGCTCGAGGATCTGAAAGCGGGCCTGCGCCGACGACGTTTCGATCAACCGCTCGTGTAGGTCGCGCCCACCGCTCCCCCAGACCTGGTCGACGCCGACGTATGCATCCTCGAGGTCGCCCAACGGGATTCCGAGAAACGGAAACGCGCCGCCGGGCCGAAAGTGAACGGCCATCACGGGCTCGTCAGCGGCGATGTTCGATACGTACGAGGCGGTGTGCGATCCGGTGATGAATGCGGGCGGAACAACCAACCTCGTTTTGCCGTCGGCGGCGTAGAAGTCGAGCTGCTGTCGTTGCCCGACGTCGAAGATGACTGTCACCGCGCCACGCGGCAGCGCCCGGCTCCAATAGTCGGCCTGGCGGCTGCGCCAATCCCCGATAAATTCAACGTAATCGGCCAGCGGAGAGACCGGCCGGTATATGCGGGGACCCATGCAGACGACGATAGTTCAGCATGCCCGCAGTTACTGGCGGCGATGTTGCCTCGAATTGGATTCCGGGAGCCGAGCCGTCGGCTCTGCCGAATGCTGACCGAGTCCACGTGGTCCCGTGGGCAGTGGCTGGTTTGCCCGTCGGTGGAGCGGCTGGCTGCGTATGGTGAGCCCGGTGGAGGGCACGCCGTTTGGTCGCTACCGCCTGATCGAGTTGTTGGGCCGCGGCGGCATGGGCGAGGTGTGGCGTGCGCATGACACCGTCACCGACCGGGTCGTGGCCATCAAAGTCTTGCCCGCGCATTTGTCTGAGGACGAGGAGTTTCAGCGGCGATTCCGCCGGGAAGCCCACGCGGCCGCCCGATTGGGCACACCGCACGTGGTCCCGATCTATGACTATGGGGAGATCGACGGTCGGGTCGGCCGATCACCTTAGGATTCTCCCGCCAACGGCACCGGTCAGTCCCGGCTTTACCGCCGCTGCCCGCAAACTCTCAGGTCGGCGAGTTTGTAGTTTTGCGGTCGTGTGGACCGTGGTCGGGCTGTGGATCTGGGTGGGCGATCGTCTAACGGGTGCTGCCACCACAATTGGGGCTCGCGGGCTTTGACGGCGATGCACAAGCCGGGGCGACTAGACCGATCGCCATCGCTACGGCTACCAAGGCGTAAGTGTTGCGGCGCATGCTCGCTGCCTAGATCCCTATCCAGACCCACTGTCCATGGCCGCCGTCCCATACCGGGCGGAGCTGCTGCGCCCACGGCGGCGGTGGAGGGGGCGGCGGGATGTCCGCTGGTGCGAATGACGGCACATATGCC
>NZ_JBAUZA010000329.1:0-6514 GCF_049585075.1 Mycobacterium sp. | reverse complement strand
CTCAGGATCCGGGTCGGTGCCGGCCGCCGGCACGACCACTGCGACGATCGCCTGGCCCCATTGCGGATCGTCGACGCCGACCACGGCGACGTCCCGCACCGCAGCGTGTTCGATCAGCACGTCCTCCAACTCGGCGGGCGCGATGTTCTCGCCACCACGGATGATGGTGTCGTCGCTGCGCCCACCGATAAACAGGTAGCCATCGGAGTCGAGGGTGGCGATGTCTCTGGTCGGAAACCACCCGTCGGCGTCGAGCACCGAGCCGACTCCGGTGTAACGGCCCGAAACCTGCTCACCGCGCACGAACAACTCACCGGTCTGCCCCGGGCCCAGCACCGTGCCGTTCTCGTCGCGGACCTGGACCTCGATGCCCGGTACCGGTTGACCGACCGAACCCAGCCGCTTGACGACTGCGGGATCCGATGCGGCTTGGGCCTGGCGGTGATCCTCCGGGGTGAGCACCGCGATCGTCGAACTCGTCTCGGTCAATCCGTACGCGTTGACGAAGCCCACGCCGGGCAGCAGCTCGAGGGCCTTGCGAACCAGCGGTAAACCGACTTTCGATCCGCCGTAGGCCAGGTTGCGCAACGACGGCAATTCATGGCCGCCGCCCTCCAACACGGTCACGATGCGATCGAGCATGGTCGGCACCACGGTTGCGGTGGTGACGTGCTCGGCGTTGATCAGCCGCACCCATTCCTGCGGATCGAAGCTGGGCAGGTAGACCATCTTGCGTCCGGCATACAGGTTCGACAGCGCCGCGCTGACTCCGGCGATGTGATAGGGCGGCACGCAGATCAGCGCCGCGTCGGCCGGCTCAGCAGAATCGAATTCCACCGATCCGGTGATGTAGCTGGTCAGGTTGTTATGCGTGAGTTCGACGGCCTTGGGCTGCGAGGTGGTGCCCGACGTGAACAGCACGATCGCGACCGCGTCCGGGTCGGCAAACTCTGCCGCCGGTTCGGCGCCTTGGGCCGCGGCCAAAAACTCATCGGAGTCGATCACCTGTTGACCGACCTCACCGAGCATGTCGCGGTATCGGCTGTCGACGATCACCAGTGGTTCGGGTAGCCGCTGGATCAACGCCTGGATACCCTCCGCGGCCAGCCGGTAGTTGATCGGCGTGAACGCCCGCCCGGCCCGCGCCGAGGCGAATATCAGCAGCGGGAGCATCGCGCCGCCGGTGCCGACGTAGGCGACATGCTCGGCGTTCGATCCGGCGATGACGCCCGCGCCGCCATCGGCGAGATCGCTGAGTTGCTGCGTGGTCAACCGGGTATCGCCCGAGACGACGGCCGTTCGGTCGGGATTGCTCGACAAAGCCATCTCGAGAAGTAACGAAATGCTCATCCTCGAACTCTCTGTGGTCCACCCGTTACAAATGCGGCCGGAAGTGTCACGCCTTCCAGTAGTTTAGATCACGCAACTATCGCCGGTGATCAGGTCCCGGTCCAGCGGGCGGGACGCTTCTCCGCGAATGCGATAGCGCCTTCCTTGGCGTCGTTGGAGGTGAACACCGGCGTCAAGATTTTGTTCTGTTCGGCGAACATGGTGTCCGGGCTCCAGCCGCGGGATTCCACGATGATCTGCTTGGTGGCGGCCACTGCGAGCGGTCCGTTGGCGGTGATCTTCTCGGCCAACGCGATCGCGGCCTCCAGCGCGCCGCCGGGCTCGGCCAACACATTGACCATGCCTAGCTCGTGCGCTCGCTCGGCGCTGAAGTTTTCGCCGGTCAGCGCCAGTTCCATCGCGATGGCGGACGGGATGCGCGCGGGCAGCCGCAGCAATCCCCCGCCACCGGCGACCAGCCCGCGCTTGACCTCCGGAATGCCGAACGCAGCGTCTTTGGACGCCACGATCAAGTCGGTGGCCAGCGCCAATTCGGTGCCACCGGCCAGCGCATAGCCTTCGACCGCGGCGATCAGCGGCTTAGTCGGTGGACGCTCGGTAAAGCCCATCCCGCGGCCCTCGACGATCGGAACCTCGCCGCGAGCAAACGCCTTGAGATCCATGCCCGCGCAGAACGACCCGCCCGCGCCGGTCAGGATGCCCACCGACAGGCCCTGATCGTCGTCCAGCCGGTCCACCGCGTCGGCCAGACCCCTGGCCACCGCGGCGTTGACCGCGTTCTTGGCCTTCGGCCGGTTGATGGTGACGATCAGGATCCGGTCTCGCTGCTCGACGAGGACCTCGGGTTCTTCGTTGCCGGCTTCAGTGCTCACAGTGTTCATTGCGCTGTCGCGCTCCTTAAGAATCATGACTGGCTGTCGTGGAGATGGTATCCAGCGCTAACATCACTGCGACATGACGGCATCCGATATCGAACCTAGCGAGACCTCCAAGTGGGATCCCGGACTCACCGAACGCGTGATCGGGTTGATCCGTCCGCTGATCAAGGGCTACCACCGGGCGGAGGTGCGCGGGCTGGAGTCATTCCCGCCGGGTGGCGCACTCGTGGTGTCCAACCACTCCGGCGGGTTGTTCCCGATGGACGTTCCGGTGTTCGCCACCGGTTTCTACGAGATGTTCGGATATGACCGGCCCGTCTACACCCTGAGCCACGACGTGTTGTTCACCGGCCCGATCGCGGAGTTCTTCGTCCGCACCGGCTTCATTCGCGCCAACCACGAAAACGCCGACGAGGCACTGCGATCCGGCGGTGTAGTGGTGGTGTTCCCGGGCGGCGACTACGACGTGTACCGACCGACGCTGGCGGAGAACATCGTTGATTTCGACGGGCGCACCGGATACGTGCGGGCGGCGCTGAACGCGGGGGTTCCGATCGTGCCCGCCGTCGCGGTCGGCGGTCAGGAAAACCAGATCTACCTCTCTCGCGGCATGGGGTTGGCCCGGGCACTGCGATTGGACAAGCTGATGCGGGTCAAGATCCTGCCGATTTCGGTGGGCTTCCCGTTCGGGCTGTCCGCGGTGGTGCCGCCCAACCTGCCGCTGCCGACCAAGATCGTGATGCAGGTTCTCGAGCCGATCGACGTAAGAGCCGAATTCGGCGAGGAGCCCGACATCGACGCTGTCGACGCACACGTTCGCCGCGTCATGCAGCAGGCGCTCAATAGTTTGGCGAAAGAGCGTCGCCTCCCGGTCATCGGCTAACGACAGTGGCGCCGCTCGGCCTACTGGCCAGCATGGTCCGCGCGGGAATCATCGCTCCGCTGCGGCCGGATAAGTACGTGCGGATCGCTGCCGTCGCGCGACGCGAAGGCCTCTCCGTCACAAGCGGATTCGCGATGTCAGCCCAACGCTGCCCAAACCGTCCGGCACTGATCGACGAGCTGGGGACGCTGACATTCCGTGAGCTCGACCAGCGCGGCAACGCGTTGGCGGCGGCGCTCCAGGCTCTGCCCGGCGGCACACCGGAAGTCGTTGCAATCATGTGTCGCAACCACCGCGGTTTCGTCGAGGCGCTGATGGCGGCCAACCGGATCGGCGCCGACGTGCTGCTGCTGAACACCTCCTTCGCCGGGCCGGCACTGGCTGAGGTGGTCAATCGCGAAGGCGCGGATGCGGTGATCTACGACGAAGAATTCACCGACTCGGTGGACCGCGCGCTGGCCGACAAGCCTGACGCCACCCGCGTCGTCGCATGGACCGACCAGCCGCACGACACAGGTGTCGAAAAGCTGATCGCCGCCCACAGCGGTGAGCGCCCCGCTAAAACGGGCCGTCACGGAAAACTGATCCTGCTGACGTCGGGAACTACCGGTAATCCCAAGGGCGCCAAGCACTCCGGCGGCGGTGCAACCGAACTCAAGGCGATGTTGGACCGGGTGCCGTGGCACACCGAAGAGACGACCGTCGTGGTGGCACCGATGTTTCATGCCTGGGGCTTTTCGCAGCTGATTTTCGCCGCGTCGATGGGCTGCACGGTGGTCACCCGGCGCAAGTTCGACCCGGAGGCCACCCTCGACCTCATCGACCGTCACCAGGCCACCGGCCTGTGCGTGGTGCCGGTGATGTTCGACCGGATCATGGACCTGCCCGACGAGGTGCGCCGTCGCTATAGTGGTCGGTCGCTGCGCTTCGCCACCGCGTCCGGATCACGGATGCGCCCCGACGTCGTCACCCGGTTCATGGACGAATTCGGCGACATCATCTACAACAACTACAACGCCACCGAAGCCGGCATGATCGCCACCGCAACACCCACAGACTTGCGGGCCGCGCCGGATACCGCGGGAAAACCCGCTATCGGCACCGAGATTCGCATCCTGGACAGCGAGCTTCGCTCGGTGCCGACCGGCGAGGTCGGTCAGATCTTCGTGCGCAACTCAAACCGCTTCGACGGCTACACCTCCGGTGCGGGCAAGAACTTCCATGAGGGTTTCATGGCATCCGGAGACGTCGGCCGGCTGGATGAGGCCGGGCGGCTGTACGTGGTCGGGCGTGACGACGAAATGATCGTCTCCGGCGGCGAGAACGTCTATCCGATCGAGGTGGAAAAGACGTTGGCGGCTCACCCGGACGTCTCCGAAGCCGCGGTGCTAGGCGTCGACGATGAACAGTACGGACAACGGCTGGCGGCCTTCGTCGTACCGACAGCGGGCGCCGAAGTCACCGTCGACGGCCTCAAGCAGCATGTCCGCGACAACCTGGCCAACTACAAGGTGCCCCGTGAGATCGTCGTGCTCGACGAGCTGCCGCGCAGCAGCACCGGCAAGATCGTCCGCCGCGACCTGTTGGCACGGCTGGCTGATTAAGCCTGCGCCATCGCGTGCTCGATGACCGTGAGCTTTTCGGAAAGCCCTGCAGCACGGCGGATTTCGACGAACTCATCGATGATGGCGTCGGTGACCTCATGCGGGTCCTCGACGGTGGCGCCATCGGCAAGCACCGAGACGTTGAGCTGGTCGACATAACTCCAGACCGTGATATTCAGGCCGCTGCCGGCGGTCAACGGTCCCACCGAATAGATCTCGGTAACCAGCGCGCCGCCGACCCGCCCGTGTTCGCGCGGACCAGGCACGTTGGAGACATTGAGGTTGAGCACCTTGTTTTGGCCGTCGCGACTGGCCATCCAACGAAACAGCGACTCCGATGGCGCGGGTGGAAAGTAGGCCGCCCACCGGCTGACCAATTCCGGCCCAAGCAGATGATGGCTCTCCTTGGCATCGACCGCGTTGTCATGGGAACAGCGCACCCTTTCCAACGGATCGTCGACATCGGCGGGCAAGGCCACCAGCATTCCGGTGAAGTAGTTACCCGAGATCCGATCCGGCGAGAAGTCGAAGCTCACCGGAACCGAGGCCAGCAGTGGGTGATCGGCTTTGCCGTCGTAGCGCAGCAGGAGCGTGCGCAATGCCCCCGACGAGAGGGCCAGCACCATGTCGTTGATCGTGACTCCCAGCCGCTTGCTGGTCTCTTTGATGTCCGCCAACGCCAAGGTGGCGGTGGCGAATTTGCGGTCCGGAGTGAGCATGTGGTTCATGAAGGTCGGCGGCGGGGTGAACGGCCGGGTCAGTTCGGGTGACAGCTTGCGCGGGCTGCGGCGCACCCGGTTAAGCCCCTGCATGGTGTAGCTGATCGTGCGGGGGATCCGCCCGATGTGGCGCACGTGATCGGCGAATGCCGAGCGGACCAGCTCGCCCTTGGTCGGAGCGGGGTCGGCCTGATATTTCGTCCGGTCGCGCTCCGGTCCGGCCTGTAGATCCATGCCGCGAGCCAACAGGTTGGCGGCGGCAACACCGTCGGCGAGCGCATGGTGGATCTTGCCGACCACCGCGATCCGGTCGTTGGCCAGACCCTCGACGAAATACATCTCCCACAGCGGATGGCTGCGGTCCAGCGGGGTGCTGGCGATCTCGCCGATCGCCTCGTCAAGCTCGCGGCGCCCGCCCGGCGCGGGCAGCCGCCAGGGCCGGATGTGGTACGTCAGGTCGACTTCGCAACTCTCCCGCCACATCGGGTGATGCATCTTCAGCGGAATGTCGACCAGCTGGTAGCAGAACGGTTCCAGTTTGTAGAGCCGACTGTGGATGACCCTGCGAAACGTCTCGATATCGAAGTCGCGGCGATCGGGGTCGAGCTCGATCACGGCGATTTTCAGTGTGTGCATATGCACATTCGGTGTCTCGCTGTAGAGCAGCACCGCATCCCAGCCGCTGAGCCTTTTCACCTGCGTGCCTCCCTCATGCAGGGACCTTACCGTCGGCAGGCTGCTAGATAACCTCTTTGGCAGTGTTTTTCGCCCTGATCAGGGCGGTTTCGCGGTGGACCTGGTTGAGAAACAGCCCCACTGCGGTCGCCGTCGGACCGGTGCGCGCCCCATCGGTCAGATCAAAACCGTGCCCGGCACCGGGCAACTCCACGTAGCTGACTACCGAACGCGAAATCGACCTCAGTCGCTCAACGAAGCTGCGCGCCTGCGCTACCGGTATCACCGTGTCGTTGCTGCCGTGAATCACCAAGAACGGCGGGGCTTCCGGATGTACCCGGGCAATCGGCGAAGCGTCGCGGAAGACCTCGGGATGACGGTCGATCCTGCGCTTGACGACTACCC
>NZ_JBAUZA010000328.1:0-1936 GCF_049585075.1 Mycobacterium sp. | reverse complement strand
GGACGCGCAACTGGCTCACCACGACGACGGGTTCTACCCTGTGCCGCGTCCGCGTGCACCGCTGGCGGCCGCAACGATTTGGGCGATCGACGACTTCACCGCCGACAACGGCTCCACCGTCTTGTATCCCGGCAGCCACCGCTGGGGGCCGCGTCGGCCGGGCCCGGACGATCAGTCGCTACCGGTCGTGATTCCCGCCGGTTCGTGCGTCTTCTTCATCGGCACCCTTTGGCATGGCGGCGGCGCGAACACCACCACCAACGACCGGCTCGCCGTCACCGCCCAATATTGCCAACCGTGGCTGCGACCGATGGAGGCGTTCACTCTGTCGATCTCACGCGAGATCGCCCGGGAGGTCTCTGACGACATCCGCCGCATGCTGGGCTACAGCATCCACCCGCCGTTCGTCGGCGCCGTCGACGGCCTGCATCCACTGCGGCTGCTGGACGAACCGTAGGCGCTAACGTCTGCCCGATACCGCCCGCTTTCGCTGTCGGGCTTGACCGTAAGTTGCGCTGAACTGCGGCACCTCGAGGGGACCGGCGTGCCGGGCGGCAGCGATGGCATTGCGCAGCGGACGCGCCAGGCCCGCGAACGACGCCATGTCGAACACCATCGGCGTCAACAGCCGGTTATGCACATAGCCGAATGCGCTGGCGGTCTCGGGATCGGCCCACCCGAGTGTTCCACCTAAACCGATATGGCCAAACCCCTTGAGTAGACCGGGAATCGGCGATTCGTGATAGCCAAGATGAAACGGCATCGGCACCATCATGTTTAGATCGGGGAGCACCCTCGGCTTGCCGATCAGGCCGCTCACCAACTCCGATGACAGGAACTGCTTTCCGTCGATGCGGCCGCCGTTGGCCAACGCGGCGTACATCTTCGCCAAACCGCCGCCAGTCACGACACCATTGGCAGCGGGAACCTCTCCGTCAAGGAATGGGATATCGCCCTGCACAAGCGATTTGATGCCGGGGAAATACATTGCGCCCAAGGCGCCGGAGAATGGCAGCCCCGCCACCCGTGGTGCGACGAAGTTGAACACCGGATTGGGCCGATTGCTCTGCGGGGCCAGGATTTCCGCAACCTTGGTTGGCGCGCCGGCCGGCGGCCTTCCCAGATGTAGACCGTCGATGTTGAGGGGTTGCGCCAACTCGGTGCGAACCAGCTCGCGCATCCCCATGCCGGTAACCGATCGGGCCAGACCAGAAAGCAGCCAACCGTAGGTCAGCGCGTGATAGGCCGGTGCACCCCGCAAGTGGTCGACCGGGGCCGCGGCCAGTCGCTCTTCCATCAAGCGATGATCCATTAACTCCGTCTTGCCCACACCCTTCAGATGCGAGAGCCCGGATCGATGCCGCAGGACGTCGCGGACGGTGATGTCGGCTTTGCCGTTGGCCCCGAACTCCGGCCAGTAGTCAGCGACAGGCGTGTCATAGCACAGCAGCTCGCGGTCGACGAGCCGGTGGATCACCGTGGATGCGACTCCCTTCGTCGCGGAGAACACCATCGCGCCGGTGTCGGCCGTCCACGGCACCTCGCCGGCCCGGTCTGACCATCCGATCCACACGTCGACGACCGGGCGGCCTTCGATGTAGACGACCAACGTCCCGCCGCCGAATCGGCGCCCGGGAAACAGCCGGGCGAACACCCGGATCACGTTGGCAAACCGCGGATCGGCCGCGCCGTGGACGCCGCGTGGCAGGCCCCCGTCGGTTGTAAGCAGAGAGGGATCGCCGCGTCCCGATGCGATCATCCCGCGATGCTAGTACTCGCACTCCGGTGAGATGGCAGCATTACGAACATGGGTATCCGCAGCTCTTCTTACGTCGTTGGTACCGCGCTGGTGATTGCCTGCGCCTGGTCGAGCGCGCCGGTGGCCATGCAGGTCGCCCTTGCCGACCCCTGCGCGGAGGCCGAAGTCGTGTTCGCT